>JAHJDO010000099.1 GCA_018812485.1 bacterium
ATGACTTTTCCTTTCGGTTTTTGTTGTAACTTATTATTTGAGAAGCAGTTACATTATATCAAGGCTGGAGGGGAAAGTCAAGAAATTAATGTTTGCAACTTCCTGTGTAACAGTGAGTTGTGAATTTTACAGGAGACTAATTCCATAATGAATGAAAGGGGGTGACAAAATGAAGAAGCTTAAGAACTTAATGAAGGGGATTATATTCGGAGAAGAAGGCCAGGGTATGACAGAATATATTCTGATAGTGGTGTTAATAGCCATTGCTGCTATAGTAGCGTTCCAGTACTTTAGAGCAAAGCTATCAGCAAAAGTTGAAAAAGCAGCTGATGATTTAGAATCAGCGCAATAATTAACTTTATGGCACTTTCAGACATATTACTAATATTGCTTTTGTTAGTATCAGCGGTTACAGACCTAGTTACGCACAAGATATATAATTGTGTAACTTTTCCTGCTGTAGCAGTAGGGCTATTGCTTAATGTTTTGAGTCATGGTGTTGGCGGGTTGGCTAACAGTATGCTGGGGCTCGCTATTGGGTTTTGTATTTTTGCCATAGTCTTTGCTTTTGGCGGAGTAGGAGGAGGCGACGTTAAATTGATGGCTGCTGTTGGAGCTGTTGGAGGGTATCCATTTATCTTAAATGCATGTTTTTACGGGATCCTGGCGGGTGGGATACTGGCAATAGCAGTAATGATATGGAAAGGGACTTTCTGGAGAGGGCTAAAGAATGTTTTTCGTCTTATTTTGAGTTTTATTATGCCCGGGTTAAAAACAGAAGCTTTAAAGCCGTTTAACAGCGAAAGGATTCCTTACGGAGCGGCTCTGAGTGTGGGGACGTTTATTGCATGGATTTTTAGATGGAAAAATACTTCAGGCGTATAAATAGCAGGGGCCAATCAATGGTTGAATTTGTTATTGTTATGCCTGTTTTAATTCTCTTTGCAATGGCTATTATGCAGCTTGCTTTGATAGCAACTGCCAATATAGTAACTAATTATGCTGCCTTTTCAGCAGCCCGTTCATATTCTGTACATCAAGACGAGGATAAAGCAAAGCTCGCTGCTAGTATTGCACTGATACCTATTTCCAGCCAGTCTTCAGGAGGAGTTCTGGATTCGGCAATTTCTGCAATTCTTGAGAACATTCCCATTCCTGATTGGGCACAGAATATTGCATCAATAATTAGACAGTATTCTTATGCTCAATCCAATACTACAGTCAGCCAATCGGGTAATACTACTACTGTTAGATATAACTTTAAGCTGAATATGCCAATGGTTGGCAGAATAATTGGTATTCATGATGGTGATAGATACTATCTTCCAGTTACTCAAAGCTGTAATATAAACGTGGAGGACTAGAATGAAGCTAATTAGATCTAACAGTGGTCAGGCAGCAGTAGAAGCAGCAATTGTCCTGCCGATTTTTATACTCATTATGATGATTGTTGTTCACTTTGGAAAGGTTATGGTGGCTCAATCAAAGGTTTACATAGCAGCCAGAGAAGGAGCTCTAAAGGAAACGAGAGATGGCGGAGGAGCCGGTGCTGTATTCTTTGGTCATGGAAATGTCAATACTAGCTTTGATTTGTTAAGAGAAGCAGGGCTCCCGGATATGAGCTTTATCCCGGGAACTAATTACCTTGCAAGTTTTCTCTCGTATGTGATGGCGAAAGGAAGCGCGAAGATGGATGTAACATATACTGTGCCAGCAGGACCTTATTTATCAGCCATATTTGGTGGAGGAACTACAGTAAAGGGGAGCTGCCGTTTTCTAGGGTTCTGCTTCTCCAAGGATGAAATAATCAAGTGGATAAAACAACAGTTAGGGGAAATAGCGAGTCTCTTATAATGTTTATTCAAATTCATAAGCTCAGAAAAGATAACGGCGGACAGGCGGCGGTTTTTGCAGCTCTGATGCTTCTGGTGCTGGTTATGTTCATAATGCTGGTTGTGGACGTGGGACAGCTTGTAAGCTGGCGCATCAGAATGCAGAATGCGACTGATTCTGCTGCTATGGCAGGCGCAGTATGGCAGGCAAGAGGACTTAATGTAATAGCAATGCTCAATATTCTATGGGTTCCTGCATTTGTTATCGACCTTATTAAACTTTGGTTTACTGGAGATGTGAATTTTACTATTACCAATATTGTTCAAAAAATTCAGGATGTTATGAAATATGCTGTTCCTGTTATTGCTATTACTCAGGTAGCCACTTATGGCAGAGCTAATAAAGCTGATGCTGCCGTGCCCCTGCCAACTGCTTTGGCAGAGCGCCTTATAAATATAAGCAGTGTAAGTGATGTAGAAGGAATTTACGGTGACGGTAAAAGCTTTTACGATGATATAAAAGGGGGAAATTTTGGCTTGAGCTCTCTCACCTCGTTAATTCCATGCTGGTTAAATGTAGACAGGGCTAAGTATTTTCTTTGCGCCAGTGGCTGGTTGGGATTTATGACAGGCGGAGAAGATGTCTATACCTTTTCTCTTGCTTACAAGGGTTCTCAACCAGTCCTGATAGGCGGCTCTCTTCTGGGTATTAATATACCATCTATTTATACAACAGCCAAGGCTGTTCCATACGGAGGCTGTCTTGGAGGAGGTTTGCCTAAAGTCACGGAAGGAACGGATCTTATTTTCTCATGGATAGAGAGTTTATGGAAAAAGGATAAAGATAAAACAGAAAGTCATATCGGAAGTAAAGTTAAATTTAATATACTTCCTGACCCAAATTACAAAGCAAAATTTGACAAAACAGGTTTTGATAGGATACTAATGGTGCACTAAATGATGAGGCAAGTAACAAAAATCACGGGGAAGGTTCTTCTAATAGCTATTTTGACTATTGCTTTGAGTTGTTACGGTTTAATAAAGGGTGGTAGGCAGGATAAGGTTTATGGGCTTATTTATGAACTGCAGGATAAGATTAACCAAAAACGTTTCAATCTTCCGGATATGATGAGAGGTATGGCAGGCAAGTCTTATCGTGTGAAGATTAACTCTAAGCCCGCTTTAATTGGCATATACCATTCCCCATTATCCGCTCAAACACTAATAAAACAATTTTCAAATGACCTGAAAACGAGAAATTTTGGTCTTCATTGCAGGAAGAATATAGGCGGCAGTGAGTTTATTATGGCTAAAAAATTGAAATCGCCAAGTCTTGGCATAGCTGTCTTGCCTATGAGGGATACCAACCTCTCGGGAAGCCACGTTTTTTGTTTAAGTTTTGAGGAATGGAGAGAATCAAATGTTGAGGAGGATTTTATCAAGGATATGCCTATTTACCCGCTGAATTCTGATGCGCTCAGCTTTGAGCTTGGAGTTAGAGGAGTAAACTATAAAATATTAATGTACAAGAGCCCAGCTGCAGCGTCCATACAGAAACTTTTTTATCAGAGCCGATTAAAAATTAATGGGTGGAAGCTGGATGATAGTGGCGATTTACTCAGCGCTCAGAAAAAGGATGAAAAATGTTTGATTGTTTTTCCAGATGAAAATAATGACAAAACGAATAACTATGCTACAATAATTAAAATAAGTTAATTTAGAAAGGAGAAAGATATGCAGAACAAAGCTTCGTTAATAATGGGAGTTGTCTTAGGTCTTTTGGCAATAGTCCTTGTGCATTTTTATATTCAAGGCGTTACAAGACCAATTTTTAAAGGAAAGGAGCTGGTAAGCGTTCTTGTAGCAGCAAAGGATATAAAGGCCAGAGAGAAAATTTCTAAGGGAATGGTAGAAGTTTCGCAGGTGCCTCGTAAGTTTAAAGATCCCAATGCACTGACTCCGGATGATATTGAGATAGTACAAGGGCAGAAGACGTTGTTTTTACTAAAAAAAGGTCAACAGTTAACATGGCTCTGTCTTGGGATGGAGAAGATGGAAGGATTATCTCCACTAATAAGGCAGAAAGAGAGAGCAGTAACCATTTCTGTAGATGAAGTAACAGGGGTAGGCGGACATATCCAGCCGAATGATCATGTAGATCTTGCTGCAAATTTTACAGTGGAAGGAGAAAAAGCAGCAGGGATAACAACTCTCACTCTTCTTCAGAATGTAACTGTTCTGGCTGTAGGGCAGGAAGTAGGACGCAAAAGAGTGGATGTAGAGGAAACGCACTCTACAGCAGCAATGCTAAGGAGAGGATATAATACAGTAACTCTCTCTTTAACGCTCCAGGAGGCGGAAATGATTATCTTTGCTCAAGCAAGAGGGAAAATAACACTTGTTCTGCGCAATTCGGAAGATTTAGAGGTGATACCGGATATGCCGAAAATTACAATGAGTTCTATTTTGCAGCTGGAGCAGGTTAAAAAACTTACTATCCAGCGGCAGGACAGAATCAAGGTGGAAGTAATTAAGGGCGGAGTTAAAACTATTGAACAATTCTAATTAAAACAAAAACAAGGAGGGAAAAACATGAACGCTAAGCAAGGGATCAGATTGGTTGGATTATGCACGGCAATGGTTTGCATACTATTTATGGGAAGTGTTGTCTACGGACAGAAAGCGATTACTGTTTCTGTTGGGCAGCAGCAGGTAGTGGATGTGAAGAAGTTGGCGCGTGTTTCAGTTGGAGATGATAAAGTAGCTAATGTTCAGGTGGTTGCTGGTGGTGAGCAGATAATTATTACAGGCATAAAAGTTGGAACTACAGATCTTATTATATGGGACAGCAAAGAGGAAAAAGTTACCCATGCTATCTATGTTATTTCAAGAGATCCAAGGCAGTTTGCTGAAGAAGTTCGTCAGTTATTAAGCGATGTAGAAGGAATAAAAGTCAAGGTAGTCGGGGGTAAAGTGGTTATTGATGGATCCGTTTTGACTGCTTCTGATAAAGAAAGAGTAGAAAAAGTTGCTGCAGCATACCCAGAGGTAATAAATCTGGTAAAGATACGCACTGGGATTCATAATGAAATTCTGGCAGAGGAAATTAAAAAGAATATCGGGATCCCAAATGTGAATGTTAAGATTATTGGAAACAGGGTTATTCTGAGAGGTTTTGTAGTGGGAGAAGAAGAGTCCAAGGAGGTTGAAAAAATAGCAGGCGCATTTGCTGAAAATGTTATCAATCTTCTAAAAGTAAAAAAGGTTATGATAGAAGTAGATGTCCAATTTGCAGAAATAAACGCTGTAGCAGGAAAGGATATGGGAATGAATCTGCTTGGAGGCACATTAGCTGGCGGAGCAGGTCTTGCAAGTACAGGGGGAGCCGGACCCAGCTGGAATATAGGATATAACCTGACCAAGGCATTAAATTTTACTCATTCTAAGGGGAATGCTACTATAAGGAAGTCTTTGCATCAGTCTGCATTAAGCGGCGGAGAAGCTGTTTTTGAACATGGAGGCGAAATTGGATATAAAGTAGCAGGAAGTGGTTCTGCAGATGTTAAATGGAAGAAGTATGGAATGTTGCTTAAGGTTAAGCCGGAGGTGGACAGTTTTGGAGAGGTAACTATGCATATCAATCTGGAGGTCAGTCAGGTTGATCCTACAGTCGAGGATAGAACAGGACTTAAGGTTTATCGTTCTGAGTCTGATGTAGTTATTAAACCGGGCCAGTCAGTGATTCTTTCAGGTGTTACAGACGTGCTTGCTTCAGATTTCAAAAAGTACACTCCTGGTATAGGGCAAATTCCAGTACTGGGGCTGTTATTTTCCAAGAAGCAGGCAGAAAAGGAGAAGAAACAGATTATAGTTCTGGTGACTCCTACTACTCCGACCTTTATTCCTGCCCAAAAAACAGGAAAGGCTATGCAATTACTGCAGGGAGAATAGTGAATGAGAATAGTTATTAAAGAAGCTTCAGGTAAGGAAAGAATTTTTAAATTGGAGGGGGAAGCTGTAACCATTGGCAGGGAGAAAGACTGTGATTTGATGATTTCTGATCCAAGGGCTTCAAGACATCATACCAGTCTCAGATTAAAGGATAGTCAGGTATATATTAAAGACTTGGACAGTGGCAATGGCACATATCTTAATGGGGAAAAAATAGCTAAGGAAGAGCTTTGGCCGTTGGGAACAGAAGTCAAAATAGGGCACTTGAGCATGGTTTTAGAAGGCGAGGGGATTTCTGAGAGTGGCTTGCAGGAAGATAAGAAAGATAAAGATGAGGATGAAAAAACAGAGGTAAAACAAGTTCGTGTGCCTGCCCCCGCATCCATGTCTTCTGATAAAGCAGCTTCTAAAGGGAAGGTTAGCCAGCTTTCTGATATAAGAATCGAAATTCATAAGCAGCTCATTCAGCGTATTGACTTAAAGAGCCTAACATTTGAAAAGGGAAAGGAGCAGGAAGTCAGGAACCGCACTGAAAAAGCTGTTAGAGGCATAATCAAGGAAATGGCTGGCTCTATTCCCAAGTGGGTAGATATAGAGGATCTGGTAAAGGATGTGCTGGATGAAGCGCTGGGGTTAGGCGCTCTGGAGGATTTATTGAGTGACGATGATGTAACAGAAATAATGGTTAACAGAAAGGATCAAATTTATATTGAAAAGAAAGGCAAGCTTCAACTTTGCGAGAAAACCTTTGCCAGTGATGAACAGGTCATGGCTGTGATAGAGAGAATAGTAGGTCCTATTGGTCGCAGAATAGATGAAAGCATGCCTCTGGTAGATGCAAGGTTAAAAGATGGGTCCAGAGTAAATGCGATTATTCCGCCTCTAGCTTTAAAAGGGCCTAGCATAACCATCAGAAAGTTCTCTAAAACTCCTTTTACTGTAGATGATTTGATAGGATTTGGAACATTAAATAAAGATACTGCGAAGTTCCTTGAGATATGTGTGCTTTCACGTAAAAACATTATTATATCAGGAGGAACAGGATCCGGAAAGACAACACTGCTTAACGTAGTATCTTCCTATATTCCACACGATGAAAGAATAGTAACTATTGAAGATGCTGCAGAGCTTAAGCTGCCGCAGGAGCATGTTGTTTCTCTGGAAGCCCGGCCTCCAAATATTGAAGGCAAAGGAGCTATTGCTATCAGAGATCTGGTAAAGAATGCTCTTCGTATGCGTCCTGATAGGATAGTAGTTGGAGAATGCAGGGGTGGAGAAGCTCTGGACATGCTTCAAGCTATGAACACTGGCCATGATGGCTCTCTTACTACTGCTCATGCCAACTCTCCTCGTGATGTTCTTTCGCGTCTGGAAACTATGGTTTTAATGTCAGGTATGGATCTGCCTGTAAGAGCTATCAGAGAACAGGTATCCTCAGCTATTAACATAATAGTTCAGGAGGCTCGTTTGAGTGACGGAAGCCGCAGAATTGTTGCTGTGACTGAAGTTACAGGCATGGAGGGAGAAATAATTACTTTACAGGATATTTTTGTTTTCAAACAAACAGGAATTGGCCATGATGGTAAAGTGCAGGGAGCTTTTGTGGCTACTGGCAATATCCCAAGTTTTGTTCCTCAATTGGAAGCAAAGGGAATGCACCTGGATATGAAGATATTTGAAGAAGAGAGGACTGGAAAATAATGCAGATAATTGAGCTATTAATACTTGGGCTTACATTTTTAGCAGTGTTTATACTGGCGCAGGCAGGTTATCAGACTTTTAAGAAAGGAATTAAACAGTATGAAAAGAAAGTAGCTGCAGGAACTGAAAAAGAGCTGGATGAGATGTTTGTTTTTATTCCAGCAGAAAAGATTGCCTATTTTAGTATTCTTGGTGTTCTAGTTATGACAATGGTTGGTTACTTACTCAGTCATAGTTTGCTAATATGCTTAGCATTTGGAGCTGTTGGATTCTCTCTGCCAAGAATTTACCTCAGACAGTTAAAGAAGAATCGCAAGAAAAAGTTTGATATTCAATTAACAGGGGCTTTAACAACAGTGTCAAATTCTCTTAAGGCAGGTTTAAGTCTGCAACAAGCACTGGATTTTTTAATTAAGGAATCTGAGGCTCCTTTGTCTCAGGAATTTAGTCTGGTTATCCGGTCTGCTAAGTTAGGGGTTTCAATGGAAGAAGCGTTGGAAAGATTGGGAAAGAGAATGCCCAGTGAACAAATGGAATTGGTTGTCACCTCAATTAATATCTCCAGGCAATTAGGGGGTAATCTTTCTGAGATATTTGACAGAATTGCAAACACAATAAGGGAGAGAGATAAAATGCATGGTAAGATTGCTGCGCTTACGTCTCAGGGCAAGATGCAGGGATTGGTAGTAGGCTTGCTTCCTATAGGGCTTGGCATAATAATGTATTTTCTGGATCCGGCAACAATGAAGATAATGTTTACTTCTGCTATTGGCTGGGCGTTTCTTGTAACTGTGGTTTTCCTGGAGCTAATAGGTGGATTCCTGATTTATAAAATTGTTAATATTGATGTGTAAAAATGTTTAATATATTAGTTTTAATAATAATTTACAGCTTTTTCTTTATTGCTTTCTATTTAATAGGAGCAGGAATACTCTCATTATTTGAGAAAAAGGAAGAGGAGGCAATAGATCTGGATATGTTAGGTCAGCTTGAGAAAAAAAGAGAAAAATTTATGCATACCTATCCATTATATCGCTTCTTAATGCCATGGGTCGGGAAACTAGCGAAATTGCACAAGCGGTTTGGGCTTAAAGAATACCAGAATAATATCACGCAAAAACTAACCTCAGCTGGAAATCCAGGAGCTATAAGCGCTCTAGAATTTTTGGCTATAAAAGAATTACTATTAATATTTGCGCCAATCGTCGGGCTTTTAATACTTAAGATGCTGTCTATTGAAATTGCATGGTATCATATTATCCTGTTCATGCTTGCTTATTTCTATCCTGATCAATGGTTGAAGGATCAGATTAAGAAAAGACATAAAGGGATCTGGAGAGGCCTTCCTTACAGCCTGGACTTGATAACTCTTTCAGTAGAGGCGGGATTGGATTTTTCAGCAGCTATTAATAAAGTGGTTGACAAGATGAAAGCAGGCCCGCTTGTAGAGGAGCTTTTTCACATGCAGCAGCAGATTAAGCTTGGTTCAACAAGGCGCGACGCTTTAAAAGCAATGGCAGACAGAGTTAATATGCCGGATCTTTCTGCTATTTGCACATCGCTTATACAGGCAGATCAACTGGGAACAAGTCTTGGGCCTATACTCAGGGTCTTATCTGATCAGATGCGGACCAAGAGGATGCAGATAGCAGAGAAAACAGCAATGCAGGCGCCGGTAAAAATGCTGCTGCCCCTTGTAGGATTTATCTTTCCGGCAGTTTTTGTAATGCTCTTTGGCCCTATCATTATAAAGCTTTTGCAGGGTGGATTCTAGAAGGACAACTATAGTGGTCAGTTTTGGCAATAATCAGATTTTAGGACAAGGTGTGGTGGTTGCAGATACGTGGCAGATGAGAACCAAGGGGCTAATTGGACGTAGTAAACTAGATTCTGGAGAGGGTTTGCTGATTAAAAACTGTAAAGCCATACATACATGGTTTATGAGGTTCCCGATTGATGTGGTTTTTATGGATAAGAATTCTTGTGTTGTAAAGACTATATCTCAGTTAAAACCATTTCGGCTGGCTTTTGGAGGAAGAAGCGCGCAGCATGTGCTGGAACTTTCCTCTGGCGCTATCAGCAGCGCTCAGGTTCGTATAGGAGATATGGTCAATGCCAAGATATAAGGCTTCTGTAATGAATGGCAAAGAATCCCAGGGGATATATGATCGAATACGAAAAATTATTGAAAATGCGCGCGGAAATATTGAGCGTGTTGTTAACACAGAAATGGTTATAGCGTATTGGCAGATTGGAAGAGAAATTGTGGAAGAAGAACAGAAAGGGAAATCACGTGCCGATTATGGCAAGGCGATGTTAAAAAAACTTTCCGCAAAGCTCACTGCTGACTTTGGTAAAGGGTTCGATGAATCAAATCTCCGGAATATTCGGATTTTCTATCTGACCTATCCAAAATGTGACGCACTGCGTCACGAATTGAGCTGGACGCATTACCGTATTCTGATGCGGGTTGAAAAACTGGAAGCCAGATCTTTCTATGAGATTGAATGTATCAAGAATAATTGGTCAGTTCGGGAGCTTGAGCGTCAGAAAGGATCGCTTCTTTTTGAGAGGCTCGCTTTGAGCAAAGACAAGAAAGGCCTTATAAAATTAGCTCGAAAAGGACAGGAATTGCAGACATATGAAGATATGATTAAAGATCCATATATTCTTGAATTTACTGGTTTATTACCTCAATCAAAGCTGTATGAAAGTAAATTAGAGCAGGCTTTAATTGATAATCTGTCAAAATTTCTGCTTGAATTAGGAAAAGGTTTTACTTTTGTGGCCAGGCAAAAGCGAATTTCCTTAGATGGAGACCATTTTTACATTGACCTTGTATTTTATAATATGATTTTGAAGTGCTACGTCATTATTGATTTAAAAATCGGCAAGCTTGTTCACCAGGATATTGGACAGATGCAGATGTATGTGAATTTTTATGATCGCAAAATTAAGCAGAAGGACGATAATCCGACAGTCGGGCTTGTTTTATGTGAAGATAAGAAAGATGCAGTTGTTCGATATACTCTTCCAAAGGGAAATAGGCAGATATTCGCTTCAAGATACAAATTATATCTGCCTACGGAAGAAGAACTAATAAGAGAACTAAAAAGAGAACGGTTTTTGCTGGGACTGTAATGAAAAAATAAATGGGGAATTTTAAAGTGCTGTCATTGCGAGGAGCCCCGAAAGTCCCGAAAGCTTTCGGGAGGACGACTTGGCAATCTCTTTGTCATGTCATTCTACGATTTGCTCAGGGAATCTAATTATATTATGTTGAAAAAAGATTTTCAAAACTGGTCAAAAGAAAAATTACTCCATGAATACAAGGAGCTTTCAAAGCGTAAAAAGTTTGGCATTGTTTGGGAAAATAAAACCGAGAAAGTTGCGGAACAATGCAAAACATCTTTACCAGTTTTGAAGGAAGAGAAAACAAAATCATTCTCAACCGACAAGAACGGAATAAATCATATTTTCATTGAAGGCGATAATTATCACGCTTTATCTGTTTTGAGCTATACCCACAAGAAAAAGATTGATTTGATTTTTATTGATCCGCCATATAACACTGGCAATAAAAGCTGGCGATATAACAATGACTATGTAGAGAAAGAAGACCGTTTCAGACATAGCAAATGGCTATCGTTCATGAGCAAACGGCTTAGACTTGCTCGTAATTTATTAAAAGAGAATGGAATAATTGTTGTTACGATTGATGATTATGAATTGTTCACTCTTGGTTTATTGATGGACGAAATCTTTTTTGAAAATAACAAGATTGGAGTTTTGGCTGTTGAAAGCAACCCACGCGGAAGAACAACTAATAAATTTTTTGCGACAAGTCATGAATACTGGTTAATTTACGCAAAAAATATAAATGTTGCTTCTATTGAAAATGTGCCTCTCACAGAAGAACAAAAGAAATCGTTTAATCTTGGAGATGACGTTTCGTCATATCGACTTTTGCCATTCAGGAGAAGTGGCGGTTTGTCCACTCCCGAAGAAAGGCCAAATTCTCACTACCCAATATTTTACAACGAGAAAACTGGGAAAATAGACATTGAGCCGTTCAAAAATGCCATAAAGATATTGCCAATTGATAGCTCCGGTAGAAAGCGCGTTTGGAGACAAACAAGACCATCGTTAATGGAAGCGGTCGGGCGTGGAGATATAGTTATTAAAAAAAATAGCAAGGGCTATGTTGTTTATATGAAAGACAGAATTAAGGAGGGCAGGAAACCAAAAACTATTTGGATAAATCCGAAATATGACGCTTCCTCGCATGGCACGGTATTGTTGGATAAAATCCTTAATCGGAGAAAAGCGTTTGATTATCCGAAATCTTTGTATGCTGTATTAGATGCTTTGTCAGTATTGGTTGCCAACAAAAAAGAAGCGATTATTTTGGATTTTTTCGCCGGTTCGGGGACAACTGGCCATGCAGTCTTGGAATTAAATAAAAACGACGGGGGCAAACGGCAATTTATTTTATGCACGGACAACCAAGATAATAACGGTAACGGTACGGGTGGCATTGCAGAAAGTGTATGTTATCCGCGAATAAAGAAAATTATTGAGGGATATAAAGACCCTTTAGGTAATGTCGTTACTGGTCTTGGCGGCAATTTAAGATACTACTCTGGCGAATTAGCAGGAAATATTAAAACCGACAACGATAAAAGGGTTTTGACTTCAAGAAGTACGGAAATGCTTTGTCTTGCCGAAGCGACTTTTGATGAAATAGCAAACAAGAAAGGTTTGTTTGCTATTTACGAAAACCAAAAACAAATGACTGGTATAGTTTTTGATGAGGACGCGATTGATGATTTTAAAAGTGAAGTGAAAAAATATAAAAAAACTTTCGTTATTTATGTTTTTAGCTATGACCACACATACAATGAAGAAGATTTTGAGGATTTGGATAATTTGAAAGTGGTAAAACCGATACCTGAAGTAATATTGAATGTTTATCGTAAAATTTACAAAGAGCTTTATAAACCAAGGAATTTATGAAAGATTTAGCATACCAGAAAAAATACATCAAGGAACTTGTCTCAATTTCCGTTGGATATATTGATGATGAAGATCCAAAATTGATTGTTTTTCAAGCTCCAACCGGCGCAGGAAAGACAATAATGCTCGCCGAGGCAATGTCGCGAATAGTTAAGGAGTTAGGCAGTCAAAAAGAATTGGCCTTTGTTTGGATTTCGGTAAATGCCTTGCACGAGCAAAGCAAAGAAAAACTGGAAAAGCATTTTGAAAACGAACGATTGCTTGATTGCATTAGTGTCAATGAAATTCAAAATAATGAGATAGAACAAAACCAAATTGCTTTTGTAAACTGGGACTCTTTGAACAAAGAGGGCATTTCGCTTTTTATGTCAGACAACGAGAAGGATTGGAATTTGAGCAAGGTTGCCGAAAATACGAGAGATGAGGGCAGAAGCATAATATTGATAATTGACGAAAGCCACCGCACGGCAAAAACAAGCAAGTCGCAAGAAATCGTCAACATGATAGGACCAAAATTGACGATTGAAGTTTCTGCTACACCGAAAGAGGGCGTTACTAATGACCACAAGACAACAGTTAAGTTGAGCGAGGTTGTCATCGAGGGAATGATTAAAGAAGGAATACAAATAAACCCCGGACTTGGCCGTGTGCAGACAAATGAGGATATTGTTCGCGAAGCTCTAAAAAAGCGAAAAGAACTAAAACGGCTTTACGAAGAAGCGAGAACTAAAATAAATCCTTTACTTTTAATTCAGATACCAAAGAAAAAGAAATCTGATGTGAGAGAGCCAGAGGATAAAATTATTGAGATATTGAACAAAGATAGTATTACGATTGAAAACGGAAAACTTGCTCTTTGGCTTGCCGAAAAAGATAAAAAGAAAAATCTTGATTATCTCGAAAACCATGACAGCGAGGTTGATGTTTTGGTATTCAAAGAGGCAATCGTGCAAGGATGGGATTGCCCGCGCGCAAGTATTTTGTTGCTTCAGCGAGAATGGAATGTCGAAAATTATGTTTTTAATATTCAGACACTCGGTCGTATTATGCGCATGCCCGAACAGAAACATTATGAGAATTATCCTGTCTTGAATATCGGTTATGTCTATACGGCTTCGGACAACTTTGAAATTGTTGACGATTTGGCAAAGGATTATGTCAGCAAGGATCAAATGGTGCGGGACAATGCTATTTACAAAGATATTTACTTACCGAGTGAACTTGTCAGAAGAAAACGAGAGCTATTTAGATTATCCGGCGAGTTTAAGGATTGTCTATTTCAAGCTGACAATGAGCTAAAATTTAATGAAAAGAAAATAAATATTGGCAAAATTGTTTTCAAAAAAGATATAGGTTTTGACGGGCAAATTACCGAAATAGACAAAAAGCAAGCGGTTGATTTTCAGAAAAAGGGCGCAATCGTACGAGATAGAGAAGAAGTGTGCGCCGAATACACAGCATTTATAAAATCGCTTACCTATCCATTTACTGGTGGCGGTCGTCCTACCGAGATTATCAAATCAAGTTTACGCTCATTTTTCAAAAAATCTTTTGGGATTGATAATGAGGACGAAATAGCCGCAATTGTATTAAACCCAATCAATAAGGGCGAATTTATAGAACTTATTGAATCGGCAAAAGGTAAATATAAATCATTACCGGAAAAAGCGGATAAGGTTATTCCAAACGAAAATTGGCAAGTGCCTGAAATAATCAGCGTTTTTGAAAACTTTGATGAAATTAAAACAATCAATAAATCCGTTCTCAAACCTTATTTTGTAAAAAGAGACAAGAACGGAAAGCAACAATGGTCCAAGCCTGAAAAAGGTTTCATTGATGAATTAGAGAAAACTGACAACGATGTGTTGTGGTGGTTTAAAAACGGTGCGTCAGAAAGTAAATATTTTGGGATTGCCTACAAGAAAAACGGCAATAGTCATGGAAGCTATTACGCTTTTTATCCTGATTTTGTCATAAAAACTAAAAAGGATATTCTCATTCTTGAAATAAAAGATGATCGCGATTTCAAAAACGAAAACCTATACAAGCTCAATGCTGGCAGAGAATTTCAAAAGAAATATAAAGGCAAAGAAATTTTGCATTTTTACATTATTTCACCTTCTGATTATTACAAGTTTTTTATCGCCTTAAAAAACCAAAACCTTAACAGTTTTAAATCTCAATTTGAAGAAAATTTAGTCAGATATGCACAAAGTCGCAAAGTGGTTTCTGAAAAACAGGTAGAAAAATCAAAGGAAGATCAGGAATTACTTGAATTATATGAGGGTGAATTGTCAGAGGCAATTAAAAATTTTGATGATGAAAAACTTGAAAATGAAATATTGAAAATTGACTTGCAAAATGCAGAGATGACAATCGGCAATCTGAAAGAAGCCTTAATCTATCAGCCAAAAACAGGAGCAAAGGAAGAAAAAGAAGATAAAAAAATTCCTACACCTTTCAATATTTGTATTTTAGGCGAAGTGGTTGACGAAGATTTAGTCCGTGAGAAGTTGAGAGATTTTTTTGCGAAATACGGATTGAAGGTAACAGATTGGGATATTGATTTTTTCAACAATATCAAATTACGAAATTCGGATGTTTTGAGTAAACTGAAAAAAGGACAAAGTAAATATGATGTTGCTATAACCGGACAAATATATCATCATTCAGGGAAAGGAAATGAGAGTGCAAATATTCTTACAGAACTAAAAAAGAGAAAATATATTGATTATATTGTAGGTTGTTCACCAAAAAGTACATTGACAATTGATAATATTTTAGAAAAATTGGAGTCTTACCAATGCCAAAATATAAAATTTCTATAGGAAACGGGTTAAAAGCAGGGGAATGTTTTGAGTTTGATAATGAAGCTTGTACTATTGGAAGAATACAGGATAATGATATTGTATTGGAAGGGAATGATACGGTCTCTCGTCATCATGCCAAGATAGTTTTAGAAGATAATAGACTGATACTGGTTGACCTGGAGAGCAAGAACGGAACAAAAGTAAATGGAGAGAAAATATCACGGCAGGAATTGAAAAGTCATGATAAGATTGAAGTTGGAGGAGTTGGTCTCGCTTTTGAAGTAATCCCTGAGCAGGTTAATTCATCGGAAGGGGCTGGTGCAACGATAGTCGGGGAGGAAATATCTGAGCAAGATGGAAAAACCGAGTATTTCGCTATTAAACCTGTGCCTATCCCTGTCTCCAGAAAGGTACTAGCAGAACCCAGTATCTCCCAAAAAGCTCAAAAGTCTAAAGAAAAAATCCTCGCCAATATAAAGAATCCAACTTATGCTAAAAAAAACATCACAAAGATTATACTCATAGCAGCTGTAATATCCGGTCTAATTTATGTGCTTCTGCCAGGGCACAAGTCTCCCGAAAAAAGCCAGGGGGAGACAAGTACTAAAAAACCACAGATAGTAGAAAAAATTGATAGAGGAATCGGTGAACCCGTTGGGAATATTAGAGATAAAGCAAAAGAGGCTTTTAAATACGGGGAAGCTCTTTATAATGAGCGCATGATAAGTTATGAGAATACCTATAAGGCAATTGAAGCATATCAAAAGTCTCTGGCTTATCAGGGACATCTGGAGCCAAAGCCGGATTATTTCCATCAGACGCTCCTGAATCTAAAGGAAGCTAAGGAATTCCTAGACAGCGAATATCGCATTCATAAATTTGAAGCTGAAAAGGCTATTCGTGTGAAAGATTGGAAACAGGTTAAAAAAGAGCTCAAAATATGTATGGCTTTGATATCTGATAGAAAGGATGAGAGACATAAAACAGTGCTAAAACGTCTAAAGCAGGTAGAGGAGCATTTAGCAAAAGGATCAGCAGAGGGAAAAAGATGAAATTTTTTATCATTAAAGAAAACGAAAAATCAGTTCAAGAGTTATCTTTGGAAGACGGAGTATATCTCATTGGAAGAAAGGAAGGAAACCGCATAGTTCTTCCTGATAAGAGTGTTTCAAGACAACATGCCCAATTAGAAATTAAGGCAGAGAATGTGACTATCCATGATTTGAACTCTGCCAATGGAGTCTTTGTAAATGGGGAACAAATAGAAAAAGAGACCATTAATGAAGGAGATACTGTTCAGGTCGGGAAATATAGTCTAGAACTAAAAAGTGACGATGGAGAAAAAACCAGAATGGCGCCTGGGTCTTATACATCTCCAAAATACAGATTGATGTTAATGGAAGGGGCGAGAGTTAAAGAGGAGTATCAGCTGGACGAAAATGAATTGGCTATTGGCAGGGCTGAAGAAAATAAAATAGTCCTTAAAAATGAGACAGTATCTCGAAAACATGCCATAGTTAAGAAGGAAAATAATCAATATAAAATAGCAGACCTTGGAAGTAGCAATGGGACTTTTGTTAATAATAAGAAGATCAAGGAAAAAGTGCTCTCTAAAGGAGATGAAATTAAAATTGGGAAATTTGTTCTGAAGTTTGTAACAGAGGGGTCATGTCCAGAACCAGGTCTGTTCGCAATGGTATTACCATATCAAAAAAAACTTGTTGAGGCATGGAATAAACCACCCATAAGATTAGGAATAATTGGGTTTGGCGTCGTCTTGGCTATTATATTGATCATGAGTCTTATTCCAACTCGTTCTCCGGAAAAGAGGGGCATAATTGAGGTCTCAGATAATACTGTTGCAAATCTCATCAAACAGGGTAAAAAATTACACGAAGCAGACCAAAAAATCAAAGCGCTTGAAGTTTTTAACAAAGTTTTGCAGATGGATCCGGATAATCTTGATGCGCAGATCTATGTGGAAAAATCAAGAGGTGATGAAGCGATTGCCCAATATCTTACACGTGGTCTTGAACTTTATCAAAAAGCCCAATGGGAAAATGCTCTGCGCCAATTTGAAAAAGTATTGAGCCTGGATCCTGAGAACAGCAGAGGAATAGAATACTTTAACAAGACCAAGAAAGAAATGCAGGTTCAAAAAGCTCTTAAACTGGCAGATGAGTATATCATTGCTGAGGAACTCCCTAAAGCGCAGACAGAGTTAAATAATGCGCTCGATTTAAGACCTGAAGACACTCATATAAGGGAAAAACTTAATCTTATTGAACATAAGCTGCTGTCTCTTAGACACTTTGAAAAAGGGAAGGAGTTTTTTGAAAAAGGGAATTATGCGAATGCCTTAGTAGAACTAGAAAAAATATCTGCACAATCTAAATATGCCAATGAAGCCAAAAGATTGGTAGCTCAGATTGGAGATCTGCAAAAAGCGGAAAAGTTTTTTGACGAGGCAAAGAAACTCTATCAAAAAGGAAGTGCTTCTCAAGCCATTGAGTTAATGCAAATGGTCTTAGATATAAACAACGATTATACAGAGGCGCAGGAGTTTCTGGATAAAGTGAAGAATGTTACTCAAGCATTTGATAGAGGCGTATCTTTTTCCGCTAATCAGCAGCTTATGAAAGCGGTTGATGAGTGGCGGCAGGTGCTTTCTCTGGAACAGGACAGAGAAAATTTCTATTATGCGGAGGCTATCCAGTATATTAAAACAGTGAGGCCTTATTTAATAGAAACACTTCATCAGCACATGGAGAAAGGCAAGAATTTTGTTCAGGAAGAAAAATTCAAGGAAGCTCTTTTGGAATTTCAGTTTGTCCTAACAGTAGAGCCTGATCATAAAGAAGCTCTGGAGAATATTAATGAGCTTCAGGTTCATATAAAGGAGAAAGCCAGAGAATTATATATTCAGGGATACACCCTTAAGGATATTAATATCAATAGAGCTGTAGAAAAATGGAAGCAGGTACTGGATATAGCATCTCCTGAGGATGAGTATTACACAAAAGCTAAAGAACAAATTAAAAAACATAGGTGATTATTTATGTCAAAAGAAAACTTAGTCGGCAAAACCGTAGGTAAGTATAAGATTGTAGAAAAGATTGGGGAAGGCGGTATGGGGATTGTGTATAAGGGAATTCAGATTTCTCTTAATCGTCCCGTAGCTATGAAGATGCTGCCTCAAAATCTAGCCTCAGATAAGGATTTTGTAACAAGGTTTAGGCAGGAGGCTTTATCTGTAGCAAAGCTGAATCACCGTAATATTATACAGGTATATGATACTGAGCAGTTGGAAGGCAATTATTTTATTATTATGGAATACATTGAAGGCGAGACACTGGATGAGTTGTTAAGAAAAAAGAAAGTTCTTCCATTGGATTTTACTTTAGAAATCTTGCAGCAGGTTGGAATGGCTCTTTCCTACGCTCATAAGCATGGAGTTGTTCACCGCGATGTTAAACCAGGCAATATCATGATTGCAGCGGACGGCAGTGTAAAGGTAATGGATTTTGGTATTGCCAAGGTGCAGGATTCAAGCGTTAAAACCAAAACAGGGATGAGCATAGGAACTCCGGAATACATGTCCCCTGAGCAGGTCAAGGGCACAGGGGTTGATTCCAAATCTGATATGTATGCTTTTGGAGTTCTCTCATACCGCATGTTAGCCGGAGAACTCCCTTTTAAAGGCAAGGATCCATTTGCTACTGCCTATAAACACATGCATGAGGATGTTCCCAGTCCGCGTGCTAAAAATCCCAAAATCTCACTTGAAACAGAAGAGATGGTATTAAAATGCATGAAGAAAGACAAGGATCAGCGTTATCAGGATATGAATGATGTTATAGAGCTCCTTAAGAGGCTTCTTCGTCAGCCTGCTACAACTGATGGCAAAACAGTAGCTATTCCTGGAGATGCAGGAGCCACTGTTATGGCAAAGGATATTATTAAAAAAGCAAAGATGCCAATCAAGGCTATTATTCCAGCGGTTTTGTTAGTGGTTATAATTATTGGTATTTACATAGCAAGAAGTACCGCTAAAAAAGACATTCCTTCTCCACATGTTGTTGAAAAGTCCGCTATTGATAAAGGAAAAACGTCGGAAAAGAAAGCAGAAGAAATAGTAGCTAAAGACATAGAACAGCAGAAACTTGTCGTTGCCAAAGAAGAAGAGCTGGAAAAGAAAAAGGTCATTGAAGCAGAAGATTCACGATTGGTGGAGATGAGAAAGAAAAATGAAGAGAAGATAAAGTCAAGTCTTACCAGGGGAAAGATACATTTCAACTTAGGCGCTCAAAATCCCGGTGAATACAAATTAGCCATAGAAAATTTTGAAGCTGTTCTGGAGCTTTCTCCTGACAATATAGAAGCCAGAGAGTATAAACGTCTTGCCATGGAGGGAATTATTAGAGCAGAAATGCAGGCAAAAGCAAAGCCTAAAGAACGAGTAGAGGAGAAGGAGCAGAAAAAGCAAGAGAAATTAGCTAAGGTAGATAAAGACAAAGTGATTTGGCCTGTCGGCAAGAAGATTCCAATAGGAGGACTGTTTAGATTTGATAGTGTTATTGGCAAGAATACGCAGATAAATTTTATTCAGGGTATAACAATTGATAATTCAGATAATATTTATGTAATAGATACAGTAGGCAAGCAAAACAGCAGTGTTCTTAAGCTCAGTCCAAAAGGGGATCTTTTAGCAGCCTGGCAAAATAAGGATATTGGCAGACCAATGGATATTGATATTGATAAAGAGGGCAATGTTTATATTTGTAATATGTCCACATATTCCATTAATAAGTTTAGTCCGGAAGGGACGTTGGTTGCAAGCATTGGGAAGCGGGGGCATGGCAAGGGGCAACTTGACCAACCTCGTGGCGTGGCAGTAGATAAAGAGGGGAATGTTTATGTGGCAGACACCCGGCATTACAGAATACAAAAATTTGATAAAGATGGGAACTATTTGACTGCCTGGGGCAGGAGCGGCGCGGGCAATTCGCAGTTTAGCTATATATGGGATGTAGCAGCAGACGAATCGGGGAATGTGTATGCTCTGGATTATAAATTATGCAATGTTCAGAAGTTTGACAGCGCAGGGAATTTTCTATTAAAGTTCGGTAGACTTGGGCAGCGGCCGCAAAAAATAGCTGTAAATAACGGCTATGTGTTTGTAGTTAGTGCTGCAAATATGATTCAGGTCTTTGATGCAAGCGGCACTTATATAACTAAGTGGGGAAGCCGTGGGGGCGGTGACGGCCAATTTAATTCACCAACTGGCATAGCTTTTGACTCAAAAGGATATGTTTATGTAACTGATACTGGAAATAAACGTCAACTTATCAATAGCAGAATCCAGAAGTTTAGACCTCCGCAATAGAGAGGAAGTATTTAATACTGATATTATTGACACTATACTTCCTACTATCAAAAAAATAGGGAAGTTCCGGAAAGTGCTTGACCCTAGAATCGCTATTGGAAATAAATTGGTGTGGAAAGATATTGAAAAAGCCTCGTTGGCAAGCGATAATAGGACTCACAAAACTAAAACAACCACTTAACCAACGAGGTGAAACAATGGTACAACAAACAGTAC
>JAHJDO010000100.1 GCA_018812485.1 bacterium
ATGACTTTTCCTTTCGGTTTTTGTTGTAACTTATTATTTGAGAAGCAGTTACATTATATCAAGGCTGGAGGGGAAAGTCAAGAAATTAATGTTTGCAACTTCCTGTGTAACAGTGAGTTGTGAATTTTACAGGAGACTAATAAAATTATTAAAGAAGGGAGGTGAAACATATGAAGTTAACAAGTAAAGTTCTTATAATTGTATTAGCTATTGGTCTTATGATATCTACATCAGTGGTCTTTGCTGGAGAATTGGAAGCTAAAGGCGACAAGATATTGGATGACTGCTGTAAGAGTCTAACATCCTGCGGCGTGTCTATGGAAGATCTGAGCGGCGAGATGACCTCAGAGGTTAAGCCCATTATAGACGAGGCTAAAGCATGTATTAAGGAATGCAAAAAGAAGATAGCTATCGCTGAAATTGATAAAGATGAAGCTGTAATAGCTGACGCTAAAGCATGCATAACCAAATGCGAAAATGCAATAAAGGGGTGCACGAAGGTTAAAACTACTGCAGGATCTTTGGATAAAAGAGGAAAACTGCTGAAGGAACTTGCTAGCGAAGGGCCAGAAACATTCATGAATAAGATAGCAGCTAAGACTAAAAAGGCAGCAGGCAAGGTTAAACTAAAAAAGAAGAAATAGCTTTCTCTAATAGGGCTTATATTTTCAGGTAAAATGTTCTGGATTTTATGGGCCCTATTCTTTTGTCTAAATGCGCTTGACCCTCTCACAATATTTATGCTAACATAGCGCCAGTGTACGTCTTATATGTAATGGGAGATAGTTTTGATAGAAGAAGTAATAGAGAAGATAAAACAAGCTGAGCAAAAAGCATCAAAGCTTGTAGAAAGAGAAAAACAACAAACAAGTACAAAGCTAAAAAATGCCCAAAAGGATGCAGCATCTTATATTGAAAAGGCTGTTGCAAACGCAAGGCAAGAAGCAAAAAAGATACTGGCAAAAGCTGATATGCAGGCTAAAGCGCAAGTCAAAAAAATACGCGAAAATAATGGCAGATATCTATCTGCACTTGAGCAAAAGGCTAAACTCAAACAAGAGAGCGCCATAAAAATTATTCTAGAGGAGCTAAGGCATTAATGGCTATCTCTCAAATGCAAAAGGTCAATATAATTGGGGTTAAATCTCAATGTCCGGATGTTGTCTCTTTCTTGGAATCACTCAATATCATCCAGATTAATCATATTGGGCAAGCACAAGCTAAAAAACATAAAGACTTTCTAAAGCCAGTTCAGACAAACCTGGATCAATTCAAAAAAGAGCTTTCTGAACTTCAATCCACTATAGACTTTTTGTCGCATTTTGGGCAAAAAACAGGTTTTATCTCCAGTTTAATGGGCAGCAAAATCCTGCTATCAGCTGACGAATTTAAAAAAACAGTTCTAGGATTTGATTATAGAGAGATACATAAAACTTGTACGCTCATTCAGCAGGAATTGCATAAAACAGAAAGAGAAATTGGGGTGCTTCATGCTCAGTATAATCAGCTCATCCCGTGGAAACCCCTCAGCCTCTCTTTGGACACATTCAATATAACGGAGACTATTAAGTATGCATTTTTAACCGAAACTACTGGCAAATTTGCTTATTTTAAAACCCATATGAGTAAAAAATTCCCTCTTTTACACTGTGAAAAAGCCTCAAGCTATCAGGAAACAGAGAATATTGTAGCCATATATTTTCGCGATCAAGAAAAAGAAATACTTAGCGAATGCAAGAAATTGGGCGTTGAAAGAGTAGATTTATTCAATCTTAAAGGAACAGTAGATTCAAATCTTGAGAGAATATCCATAGAGTTGGAAAGACTCAAGCTAAAACATAAAACCCTTAGGGAAGACGTCTCTGAACTTACGCCTCATTCAGGCAAACTAAAGGTTGCCTATGATTATTTTCTAAGCTTAAACCATAGAACGTCCCTGCAGAATAAATTTTTAGAATCAAATGAAACCTTCTTGCTCGGAGGCTGGCTAAAAAAAGACGATGTTAAAAAATTTGAAAAACAAATTTCAGCAAGATTTCCAGAATCCAGCGTAATTAAAGTGGTCCCTGCTAAAGGAGAGAAAGCACCTATATATCTTGAAAACAAGCCTATATTTAAGCCATTTGAGACGGTAACTGATTTATATGGAACTCCAGCAAATACATCTCTGGATCCTACCCCTTTTATGGCTCCATTCTTCTTCTTATTTTTTGGATTATGTCTTACAGATGCTGGGTATGGTCTTATCTTAAGCACTATTGCTATTTTAGGCTTATCAACAATAGCCTATACGCCAGGTATTAAAAGATTTTTCAAGCTTATATTATATGTCGGAATATCAACAATTATCTGCGGAGTATTTACAGGGGGCTGGTTTGGTATAGATGCAGAGAAACTTCCGATATTTTTGCAAAAGACCGTCATATTTAATCCTTTAAAAGATTCAATGCAGTTTTTTATGATAGCCTTAGCCTTGGGTTTTATTCAACTATACTGGGGAATATTAATTAAAGCATATAATTGTGTTAAAAGCGGAGATTTTGCTGGAGCAATATTTGATCAGATACCATGGCTTATTATTATGCCATCACTTCTATTACTAACAATGGGTAAGAGCATGGGGACTTCTCAGCAAATTATTACAGTCTCTAAATGGACAGCTTTAGCAGGAGCTGCAGTTATAATTCTCTTCTTTGGAAGAGATCAAAAAAATCCAATTATGAGAGTTCTTTCCGGAACAATAATAGGCTGTCTATGGCTGGGCAAAGACATTGTTGGAAATATACTTTCGTATTCAAGATTGATGGCTCTGGGATTATCTACCGCAGTTATTGCTCTGGTTGCAAACAAGTTAGCGGGAATTGCTTTGGGGATTTCTATTCCAGGAGTAAACATACTTTTGGCTATTATTGTGCTTTTTATGCTGCATTCGTTGAATTTTCTAGTTAATTCACTCGGTGCGTATGTTCATTCAAGCAGGCTGCAGTATGTTGAATTCTTTCCATATTTCTTTGCTTCAGGAGGCGAGCAATTTGACCCTCTTACAAAAAACACAAAATATACAATAATTAAATAAACAGAAAAGGAGATTAAAGAATGGAAGTATACGTAGGGTTGTATATAGCAATACTGGGAGCTGCATTAGCTGTTGGCTTTGCAGGAGCAGGATCAAGTATTGGGATTGGTAATGTGGGACAATCAGCAGCAGGAGTATTAAGTGAAGAACCTGAAAAATTTGGCAACCTGCTCATTCTGGTAGCCTTACCGGGAACACAGGGAATATATGGATTTGTTATAGGATTTTTGGTTATGCAGAAGCTGGGATTAGTTACAGGGACGATTCCATCAGTGTCTCTTCAGCAAGGTTTGCAGATACTTGGCGCATGTCTGCCAATGGCAATAACAGGTTACTTTTCAGGTATTCATCAGGGTAAGGTGGGCGCTGCCGGCTGCGGAGTTGTGGCAAAACAGCCGAAGGACTTTATGAAAGCAGTAATATTTTCTGCGCTGGTTGAGACATACGCTATCTTCGGATTACTTGCATCTTTCCTGATTCTTAGAGGAATACAACTATAAAAATTCTTAATTTTAAATTTTTAGTTATGAATTAGACTATTATGTCCATTGAAAATATTATAAAAAAAATAGAAGCTGACGCTGAAGGGGAGTGCAAGGTGCTAAGAGACAGAGCAGCCCTGGAGATTAAACAGATACAGGAACAAGCAAAAAATCAGGCTAAAAAAGAGAGAGAAGGTATTCTGAAGCATGCAAAAGAGCAGGCAGAAAAAAACATGAATAAGGCTGTTGTTTCTGCGAATCTTGAGTGCAGGATTAAGTCATTGAAAGTTAGGCAGGACATAATCTCATTATGTTTCGAAAAAGCATACGGTAAGACCCTTAATTTGCCTCCATCAGATTATTTAAAATTAATGGAGCTGAAGTTGCTGAAACTTACAGAAATCGGAGATGAAAAGATAATATTTGGAGACCTGCACAGAGAAAAATTCAATAGTGATTTTATAAATCGAATAAATAAGAAACTGGTTTCAGGAGGAAAAAAGGGAAGGATTTGTATTTCAAATGCTTCAAGACCCATTAAGGCTGGTTTCATCTTGATAAAAGAGAAACAAGAGATCAACGCATCCTTAGAACAATTAATTAAGATACTAAGGCATAAATTACTAATAAAAATAAACAACGTTCTCTTTGGACAGCAGGTATAATGTTTATTGATAAAGCCTCATACGTAGAATATAATCCCGAATATTTGTTTGCTGTAGGCAAGCTAAGGGTCTACGAGAGAAAACTCATTAATAAGGCAACTCTTACCCAACTCATCGAATGTAATGGCTTTGGGGAACTGGTTTCCATATTAAGCGAGAGAAATTATTCAGATAATATATCCTCTGTAGAAAAGCCTGAAGATTTAGAAAATCTAATATTTGACGAAATGTCAAACACTATAGGTGAGATAAAAAAACTGTCTCATGATGATGAAGTAACCAATTTATATCTATTCAGGTATGATATGCAAAACCTGAAACTCCTGATAAAGGCCGGAAAAAATTCTGAGGATGTTAATCATGCTTTGCTCTATAGGAGTGTAATAGACACTGAGAATCTTGAGGATTCAATAAAAGAAGAAATCTTTTCTGTATTCCCGGAATCTCTCAGAGACAAAATAAGAACAATATGGCTCGAGGAAGTACAGCAGGGAAACCTTCAGGACGCAGAAATTCTCTTAGATAAACTATGGCTGGAAACAGGATTTTGTTACATGAAAGATAGTGGGCAAATATTCCTGAGGGACTTGTTCTCCGTATTAATTGATATATATAACATCAAGGTGATCCTTAGAACCAAAGTTATGGGCTATGATTCAGAGAGAGTTAGGAAATACATTGCAGAAGGAGGTTTTATTGACAAATCTGTCATGTCAAACTCCTACAACATGGAATTAGAAGGAATAGTAAAATCCTTTCAGTTCTCAGATTATAATAAAATTATTAAACCAGGAGTTGAATATTTCGAAAGATATAATTCTTTCTGGAAATTTGAGCAGTTATGCAACGACTTTTTAGTTGAGTTTGTGGATATTGTAAAATTCTTGGTTGCTAGTGTGTCAGCCCTCATACGATACCTGATAATTAAAGAAATCGAGCTTAAAAATCTGAGAGCTATTTTAATCGGAAAAAATAATGGGCTTTCATCTGAACAAATCAGCCAAAATTTGGGGTGCGCATATGCCTAGCATTGCAGTAATTGGTAAATCAGATACAGTTTCTGTATTCTCTGCATTTGGCATAAGTGCCTTTCCAATAGATAACCCAGAAGATGCAGTGTTAAAACTTAATGAGCTAGTTTCTCTAAACACTGATGTTGTTTTAATTACAGAAGATTTGGCAAGTCAAATCAGACATGTAATTTCTGAGATAAGCATAAAGACTCAAACCAGTATTACCGTTATCCCTGACCATAAAGGGTCAAAGGGATTGGCAGCAGCAATAATTAAAGATACTGTAAAAGAAGCAATAGGAATGGATATTATATGAACGGCAAGATAATAAAAGTTTCAGGACCTCTGGTCTTAGCAGACTGCATGCAAGACGCAAGAATGTTTGATTTGGTAAAAGTAGGGGATAAAAAGCTCATTGGAGAGATAATAGAATTAAGAGGCGATGTAGCCTCTATTCAGGTATATGAAGAAACAGCAGGAATTGGTCCTGATGAACCCGTTATATCAACAGGCAGACCTCTAAGTGTAGAATTGGGACCTGGATTAATAGAATCAATATATGACGGTATCCAACGTCCTTTGGATATACTGATGGAGAAAACGGGGGAATACATTACCAGAGGTGTTTCTGCCCCGGGAATTGACCGCAATAAAAAATGGCATTTTGTGCCGTCTGCAAAAAAAGGGGACACTGTGCGTTACGGAGATGCAATTGGAACAGTTCAGGAAACAAACACAGTTATCCACAAAATAATGGTGCCTTCAGGAAGGGAAGGTAAAATAGAAAAAATTACAGAGGGTAAGTTCGCTGTTGAAGATACAGTTGCAGTAATTAAAACTGACAAAGGCCCTAAGAACGTTACAATGCTGCAATACTGGCCTGTAAGAATTCCAAGACCATATCAGAAGAAGTTAGTGCCTGA
>JAHJDO010000101.1 GCA_018812485.1 bacterium
ATGACTTTTCCTTTCGGTTTTTGTTGTAACTTATTATTTGAGAAGCAGTTACATTATATCAAGGCTGGAGGGGAAAGTCAAGAAATTAATGTTTGCAACTTCCTGTGTAACAGTGAGTTGTGAATTTTACAGGAGACTAAATAATTAAACAAGGGAGGGTCGTAAAATGTTAAGTAGAACAAAAAAAGAAGAACTCAGGGACAAGGTGTGTGGAATGCTCAGTAATGTAGGCATGAAAGTTGATTGCGAAGAAATGGAAAAGATTTTGCTTGGTAAGGGGTGTTCTGAAGCCACGAATAATCGTATAAAGATTCCTGAAGAATTAATTAAAGAGTTTTCTGCTTCTCAGGAAAAAAAGCTGGATAAAGAGGATGAAAAAGAATTCCTTGAAATGACTCTGGAGTTTGGCGCTGCATATACTAAGTTTCTTCTTTGGAGTGGTAGAAAAGATGTGGTGAAAAAGAAATTAGAATCAGAATTTATAACAAATATTTTTGATGATGGGCCAACCAAGCTTTATGATTACAAGGGGCATAAAGAGGTTCCAGTAAATACAGAAATATTGACTAATATGATGAAGTTGGCCCATGCAATTCCTGAAGTAGGATATGTTCCAGCCTGGTATCGCCAGGATGTGCCTCAGGAAACAGAAAGAATATCATCCTTGATTGAAGCCTTAAAACTTACGGATAAAGTAGGAGGAGTTGAGTCAATTTCTATTGGACAGGTAAAATATCTGATAGAAATTGGTGATGTTATGGGAGAAAATCCAAAAGGCTGTCCATATCTTCACGGCTCACAGTGTATGACTTCTCCTTTAATGCTTGAGGCAAGATCTGCAGATGAAATGATTGAGAGAAAAAATAGAGGTGTAGGAAGATATTATGTTGCTTCCATGATAACTCTTGGGGTTTCTACACCAGTATCGCTATCAGATTCAATCATTTTGGGAGCAGCTGAAATTCTTGGGGGAATGATAGCTGCATATTGTTTAGATCCTGAGGCGGAAATTACAGGCAGAATGATTACATCTGTCCTTGATATGAAAACTGCAAATGCAACCATGTGCAGATCAGAAGGAGCCATTGTGAATGCAGGTGTCAGGGAATTATTTGATGATTTCTTTGGCTCTCAGATAAGAACAACCCCGGATTACATGACTACTGCAAAGGTTCCTGGACTTCAGGCAGTATACGAAAACTTTTTTTCCGGAAGTGCTTTTAGTAAAGTTATGAACTTGAATGAGGCTTTTTATCCTGGTGTTGGTGTATTAAACATTGCAGGAGCAGGGTCTCCCACACAGGCAATTATGGATATTGAGATAAAAAAATCTCAATATTTTCTTAGAAAGCAATGTGAAATGAATGATGGTGCTATGGATTTTAAGGAATTCTGTGAGGGCATATCTAATGGTAAGGAGTTTCTAAACAGCGATTATACGCTAAACCACTTTAGAGACATATGGTCTCCTTCTATATTTATAAGCGGGAATGCAGAATCGGGAGATGAAAAGAGTATTCTTGATAGATGTGATGAAATATGGAGAGAAAATGTTAAGAATTATAAGCCACGAGAATTACCCGAAGAAAAAAGAAAAGCATTGGATGATCTATTAGCTAGAGCAAATAAGGAGTTATTGCGGAAGGAGGAATAATATAATGGACAGGAAAAAATCAATTGAACTGCTTGATTTAATGTATAGGATACGTCTATTTGAAGAGAGAACAATGGTGCTTTTTCGAGAGGGCTTAATAGTCGGTGCTCTTCACCATTACATAGGAGAGGAGGCAATTGCTGTTGGGGCTTGTGCTGCAGCAGAAAAAGACGATTATGTTGTAAGCACTCATCGTGGACATGGTCACTGCATTGCCAAAGGAGCTGACTTGAAACGTATGATGGCTGAGCTCATGGGCAGAGAAACAGGTTACAGCAGAGCAAGAGGCGGCTCCATGCATATTTTTAGCATTGAAGAAGGACTGTTAGGAGGAAACGGCATTGTAGGTGGTGGCCTTCCTATTGCTCTTGGTTCTGCACTTTCAGGGCAGTATAGAGAATCAGGACAGGTGACTCTCTGTTTCTTTGCTGAGGGAGCAGGTGCGCGAGGAACATTTCATGAATCCTTGAACCTGGCTGCCTTGTGGAAACTTCCTGTTGTATATATATGCGAGAATAATCTCTGGGCAGCTACTACCTATATAAATTACGGCTTACCAATAGAGAATATCGGAGACAGAGCTTCCGCTTATGGAATACCCGGGAGAGTGATAGATGGAAACGATGTAGAGGAAGTTTATAAGACTGTGGATGAGGCGATAAAGAGAGCAAGAGAAGGCAATGGCCCTACTTTAATAGAGTGTAAGACATACAGGCATTATCCGCACTGTATGGTGATACCTGATACAAGGCCGCAGGATGAGGTTATGGAATGGAAAAAGAAAGATCCTATTCCGCGTTTTGAGAAAAGGCTTCTGGAAGAAAAAGTAATAACAAAGACTGAAATGGGAAAGATTAAGGAAAAAGTCAAGAACATGCTGGATGAGGCAGAAGAATTTGCAAGAAAGAGTCCTCTACCAGGTGTAGAGACAGTTGAAGAAGGACTGTGGGCATAAAAAGGAGGTGTTTGTAATATGAGAGAATTAACATATCTTGGTGCTTTAAATGAAGCTTTAAGAGAGGAAATGGAAAGAGACGAGAATGTTTTCCTCATAGGGGAAGATATAGGTCCGTTTGGTGGAGTTTTTGGAGTGGAAAAAGGACTCTGGGAGAAGTTTGGTGAAAAAAGAGTAAGGCAAACTCCCATATCAGAAGATGCAATAGTGGGAACTGCGGTTGGAGCTGCAATGACAGGGCTGAGACCTGTAGCAGAAATAATGTACATAGATTTTGTAACATGCTGCATGGATCAGGTAACAAATCAGGCGGCAAAACTCCGTTATATGTCAGGTGGTAGGATAAAAATGCCTTTGGTTATACGAGCACAGGGTGGAAGTGGTACTGCAGAAGCAGCACAGCATTCACAAAGTTTGGAAGCGTGGTTTGTGCATACACCAGGGCTTAAGGTGGTAATGCCTGCTACAGTATATGATGCAAAAGGACTTCTAAAAACAGCAATCAGGGATGATAATCCAGTAATATTTTTAGAGCACAGAATGCTTTACAATATAAAAGACAACGTTCCGGAGGGAGAGTGGACAGTGCCGTTTGGTAAGGCAGAGGTAAAACATGAGGGAAAAGACATTACCATTGTTGCCACATCCCTTATGGTCCATAAGGCATTGGAAGCGGCAAAAGAGCTTGCTGATAGCATCAGTATAGAGGTTATTGATCCAAGAACGTTAGTTCCGCTTGATATAGATACAATTCTGAAGTCAGTAAAAAAGACCTCTAAATTACTTGTTGTTCATGAAGCTCCTACAATAGCAGGAGTTGGTGCAGAAATAGTAAGACAGGTTGTAGAAAATGCATTCGATTATCTTGACGGAGCACCACGTGTTCTCGGTGGCAGAAGTATTCCAATGCCTTACGCGCCAATACTGGAGAAAGCATGCACACCTCAGAAAGAGGATATAGTCAAACTCATAAAAGAAATGATGTGATAACATGAAAATCTGTGTATTTCTTGGCAGTCCTAGAAAAAAGGGAAACACTGCCCATGTATTAAATTGGCTCTTGGAAGAGGCGAAAAATAATGGACATAAAGTAGAGCTAGTATATCTTCAAGATCAGAAGATATCCGGTTGTAAAGAGTGTTTTGCCTGTCAGAAAATAGTTGATAGACCGGGATGTTCTATTAAAGATGACATGCAGAGACTATATCCAAAGATTTTAGAAGCAGATTGTATTTTGATTGCTACTCCTGTTTTTACGTGGTCTGTTTCTGCTCTGACAAAAGCATTTCTTGAACGAACATATTGTTTTGAGAAATTTTCTGAGGATGGTAGTTATATCTCCTTTGTAGAAGACAAGAGATGCGGGCTTATAGTAACAGCAGCTGGAGACGAATTTGAGGGTGCAGATTTAGTGGTTGAAAGCTATCGGCGGATGGTTGAGTTTCACAGGATGAAGAATATCGGGCACCTTGTGGTTGCCAATATTCGAACCAAAAAAGACCTTTTAAAACCAAATGTTAAACAGGCAGCAAGAAAATTTGCCAGTTCTATAAAATAATAAAGAAAAAGGGGGAGTTGTATTATATGGTCAACTGGGGAGTTATTGGAGCAGGAGGCATAGCAAGAAGAAGAACCATACCTGAGGGAATTGCAAAAGCTAATAATGCAGAACTTGTTGCTGTTATGGACATTGATGAAAAGATTACAAAAAATATAGCAGATGAATATAAAGTCAAAGCGTATACAAAAGAAGAAGAAGTATTGGATGATAAAAATGTTCAGGCTGTTTATATTGCTACTCCTGTTAATCTGCATTGTAAGCAAGTAATTGCAGCAGCTAATAAAGGAAAGCATATATTATGTGAGAAATCCATGGCAATGACTGTTGAAGAATGCGAGAAGATGATTGAAATTTGCAGGGATGCAGACGTAAAGCTTGGTCTTGGATATATGATGAGATTTCATACGATTCATACAAGAATTAAGGAGATAATACAACAGGGCTTGCTTGGAAGGATTGTTATGGCTAGAGCACAACTGTCCTGCTGGTATCCAGAGATACAGGGCGCATGGAGACAAAAAAAGGAGCTTAGCGGCGGAGGCTCTCTCATAGATATGGGAACACACTGTATTGATCTTCTAGAATTTATACTGGACAGTAAGGTAGCAGAAGTTACCTGTTTTACTGGCAATTTAGCTCATAAATATGAAGTTGAGGATACTGCAGTTGTACTGATGCGATTTGAAAATGGCGCACAGGGTATTGTTGACAATTGCTTCAGTATACCTGACAACTCATCAAAAAATATGCTGGAAATCTATGGAACAAAGGGAAGTATTCTGTGCAAGGGAACAATAGGACAGGGTGATGGAGGAGAAGCTATTTTGTATATTGAAGAGGAAGGGAAACAATACGATGCAGACCAAAAAAGGAAACCTGTTTCCTCTAGCGAAATAATAAACCCGAAACCGATTAATACCTATCAGGCAGAAATAGAACATTTTTCAGATTGCATTATAAACGATACAAAACCTTCTACTTCCGGTGAAGATGGCATGTGGAGCCAAAAAGTTGGTTTAGCGTGCTATGAATCAGCAAGCACAAGAAAGGTTGTAAAAATTAACAATAGGAGATAACGTTTATGCGATTGAGAATGTTAACGACAGAAGACAGGGAAACACTTAGAAATAAAGTATATAGATTACTCTGGGATGTTGGAATGAAGATTGAGCACGACGAAATCATATCTATTATGAAAGAAAAAGGGTGTAAGTTAAACCATCTTGGACGAATAATTATTCCCCCAGAGCTCATCGATGAACTTATTGCATTACAAAAAGAAACACAGGCGCAAGACGATGACGATCAAAGTCTACATATCCATTATGGGCCAGGAGTGGCTTGGACACATTTTATAATCTGTTCAAATAAAAAACAGGAAATGAAGAGAAAAATAGGTTCTGAATTCAAGATGTCCATGTTTGGTTCAGGACCGGCTAAGTTCTATGATTATCCAGGTAAAAATGTCCTTCCTGTTGACACTAAAATTTTTATTGAAATGATGAAGTTAGCTGAGTCCACACCAGGGATAGGTTATATAGGCCCCTGGTACAGACATGATGTCCCCGCCAAAATAGAAAGAATAGACTCACTTGTTCTAGCTCTCAAATATACTAATAAATATGGGGGTGGAGATGTTATGTATCCAGAACAGATTAAGTACATAAAGGAAATTTCGGATATTGTAATGCCTGATGCTTTAGGTAAAGCGCCTTATCTGTATGGATCTATAGCTGTAATCTGTCCTCTTATTATGGGAAAAAGGAATCTTGATGATTTACTTGAGAGAAAAAGAAATAATATAAGAAGATATCGTATTTCTACAATGCCTGCAATAGGCATGAGTGCTCCTTCAACTATTGCCGGTGCTGTTATTCAGGCATCTGCAGAACTTTTGGGCGGGATGGTGGCTGCATACTGCATGGACAAAGGAGGAGAAATAAGCGCCCGTGTAATTCCTAATTCTGTTGATATGAGAAATGTTAATCTAACTTCATGCGGGCCGGAAACATCACTACTGGGGCTTGGTGTAAAAGAGCTGTTTGATAGCTGTTTCGGAGGACATCTGTGGCTTGAAACATTTTTTGCAGCATCAGCCAGAGTTCCAGGGTTACAGACAGTATATGAAAATTTCTATGGAGCTTATAGATATGGGAAGCTAACAGGTATAGCAGATGTCCCATATCCCGGGTTGGGAAATATTGGCTACATGGGAGTAGGCTCTCCTACACAGGCAGTACTTGATATGGAAATAAGAAAATCCCAGTTTGATGTTAAGAATAAAATAGAAGTCAATGAAGAAGCTATGAACTTCGAAGAGCTATGTGACAGGTCTAAGAAAGGAGAAGAATTTCTAACAAGTGAACATACACTAAAACATTGTCACGACATATGGAAATCTGATATATTTCTAAACCAGTTGCCTGAAACCTGGGTAGGGGATGAAAAATGTATTCTGGATAAATGTGATCAATTGTGGAAAGAAAATATCAAGAATTATCAGCCACCAGCAATATCAGAAGATAAAATTAGAGCTTTAGACAAAGTGCTTGAGCATGCAAAAAAGGAATTATTAAATCAGTAAGAACTGACAAAAGGAGGAAATAGGAATGGAAAGACTGGTATACGTAAATGGGGAAATGGTTCCTGAAAGTGAAGCTAAGGTTTCTGTTTTTGACGTCGGCTTTCTCTATGGAGCTACGTTTTTTGAATCCGTAAGAACTTTTAAACACAAATTTTTTAAACTCGATGAGCACTTGAGGCGTCTTGAGCGGTCCTTACGCTACGCAGGGATACCTGATATTATCACAAAAGAGAAAATGGCGGATATTATGTCTCAGGTACTGGATGCCAATATTCATCTGACAGATAAGGAAGACGATATGTGGATGTGTGCAGAGGTTACACCCGGGAAAACATTCCCAATGCCTTTAATGAAACAAATAGATAAGACTCCGACCGTTATTGTTTATTCCAGTGCTATGCCGCATAGCGAGTATGTCAAATATTATACGCAAGGGAAACATGTTGTAACCTCTTTAATTAGAAATACATCCCCCCAAAATCTGGATTCACGCGCCAAGAATCGTAACAGAGTACCTCATTTCCTTGCAAAATTAGAGATTGTAAAAAAGGATCCTAATGCATTTGGGCTTTTTCTCGACCTTGAGGGAAATATAACAGAAGGCACAGGGGCCAATATCTTCTTTGTCTTAGATGGCATCTTATTCACTCCTACAACAAAGAATATTCTGAACGGTATCAGCAGACTGACTGTTATAGAACTGGCAGAGAAAATGAATATAAAGGTTATAGAGAAGGATCTTACTTTATATGATGCATATAATGCAGAGGAGGCATTCTGGACAACCAGTTCATACTGTATTCTGCCTATTTCCATGATCGATGGCCGCAAAATCGGGGATGCGTATCCGGGCCCTTATGCGAAAAAGCTCCTGGATGCATGGAGTAAGGAAGTAGAAGTTGATATAATCGGACAGGCTCAGAAATTTGCGAAATAAATAACAAAAAAAGGAGAAAACAAGGTGGATACTATTAAAATTATACAAATAGGGTTAGGCCCTCTTGGTCAAAAAATTACAAAATACATTCTGGAAAGAAGAGGACTTGAAATTGTAGGAGCAGTAGACCCTGCACCTGATAAGGCAGGCAAGGATTTAGGAGAGCTCTGTTCTATCAACAAACTGGGTATACAGATTTCTAAGTCACTGGATGCTGTAATAGGGAACTCCAAGCCTGATGTTGCCTTATTGACCACGGTCTCAGATATGGAAAGAATTACCCCGCAGATTGAAGAAATCCTATCATACAAAATCCCAATTGTTTCTACTTGCGAAGAATTATCATTCCCATGGGAGACCTCTCCTGAACTGGCAAAAAGGATTGATGAAGCAGCAAAGTCCCACAATGTTTCAGTTCTTGGGACAGGGGTAAACCCTGGATTTCTTATGGATTTTCTGCCAATTGCAATGACAGGAGTTTGCCAGGATGTTAAAAGCATAAAGGTTTCAAGAATACAGGATGCTTCCTTTAGAAGAATTCCGTTTCAGAAAAAGATAGGTGCTGGGCTTACTTTGAAAGAATTTGAGGAGAAAAGAAAGGCGGGGACTCTGCGCCATGTTGGACTTAGAGAATCAATGCATATGATTGCAAGCAAAATGGGATGGAAGCTCTCTAGAACAGAAGATATTCTTACGCCTGTAATCGCAGAGCATGATATAAGAACAGATGTTATGAAGATATCCAATGGTATGGCCCGGGGAGTCCAGCAGATTGGCAAGGGTTATGTTAATGGAGAACAGTTGATCACGCTTGAGTTCAGAGCAGCTATTGGCGAAAAAAACTCGCATGATACAATCCAGATAAAAGGAACTCCAGATATAAACTCAACAATAGAAGGAGGCATTAACGGAGATATAGCCACATGTGCTGTAACTATAAATGCCATAAAATCAATTCTTGATACAACCCCGGGACTCAAAACAATGGCGGATGTTCCAGTGGTTTCTTTCTTTGACAGCTTGGAAAGGATTTCATAATTATGATATGTCTAACAGGTGATATTCACAATGCTTCCCTGAGGATAAACGACCATAAATACATAGAAGATCCAGAAGATTCAGATGTTAAAATATCCTGCAGATATCTGAAACTTCTGGAGAAATACGGGATAAAAGCAACGTTTTATGTAGTGGGAAAAACGCTTGATGAGGAGTGGGAAGATTTTAAGCCGATAGCAGATTCGGAGCTAGTGGAAATTGGCGGTCACACTTATGGAGGTTTGCCTATAAGTAAACTTTACCGGCTGTGGTGCAAAATAATGGGCAAGCCCCCCAGATCGCACTCTCATACACAGGGTTCTCGTTTTCAGCAGAAAAACGACATACAAAAAATGATAGATGTAGTAAAAGCCAGGACAGGTAAGGATATCGTGTCATGGCGCAGTCATGGTCTGGTTTCTGATAAAAGCACCTATCCTCTGCTCTCAGGGATGGGAATCCGGATGATTTCCGATGACCTAAACTGGAACAAAATCTACCCTGAAAAGACGAAAGAGGGGCTGATTTCTCATCCTATGAATGTCATCATGGACCATGACCATGTTTATCATGCTCATAGGACAAAGGAGTATGTTGACAAGATGAAAGAAAACTGGCCCTGGCCCGATGATCCTACAAAGGAATCATATGCAATTGAAGAATGGGCAAAGATAGTTGAAAAACAAGTTCTTGGTATTGAGAAAAAAGGAGGCGTTGCTACTATACTTATGCATCCTCTATGTATGTATCTTGCGGATAAATTCAAGACTGCAGAGAAATTGTTTGAGGTCTTTTCCCAGTACAAAACAATCTGGGCTCGTGAAATACCTGAGTATCTAAAATGACTTCACGGGAAAGAGTAAAAAAAATATTGAATTTTGAAATGCCTGACAGGCCTGCTATAGATCTCGGGTCAACAAGAATGACAGGTATTTCTGCATGGATATACAGAGAGCTAAAGAGACGCCTAGGAATAAAATCTGATGAAGTTAAAGTATTTGACATGAGTCAGATGCTCGCAGAAGTTGAAATGGAAGTTCTTGAGGAGCTGGGATGCGATTTTGTAATGTTACCCATGCAGATTTTACCGCTTGAGCTCTCATATGGTGATTGGAAAGATTATAAATTCTGGGACGGACAAACATTTAAAGTACCGGCAGAGTTTAATCCAAAGGTTTTAGAAGATGGTACATTAATTGTCGGTAATGGACGTAATTGGGAGAAAGAAACTCGGCGTATGCCAAAAGGATGTAGGTATCTTGATAGAATAGAATATCCTGACATTAAGACAATGGATTTTGACATATCTCATATAGACAAAAAGGACTGGGTGTTTTCAAAACCTCTTTCAGACGAATTTTTAAAAACAGAAGAAAATAATGCTAAAATATTAAAACAATCAACAGATAAGGCTATTGTGTCTTCAGGGGGAATATCGGGAGCATGGGGAATGCCAGCAGGATATGGAGGGGTTATAGGATGGGGAATAAAGATGGCTCTTGACCCAAATCATGCAAAAGAACATATGATGGCAGAAGCAGAAGCATTGTCCAAGCGTATAAAGTTATATTTAGAAGCAGTAGGTAATTACATTGATGTTATAGTTGTAAGTGGTACTGATTTCGGAGCACAAAAAAAGGAACAATTTAATCCCGATTTATTTAAAGAATTCTTCGTACCTGCGTGGAAAATGGTAACAGATACAATACATAAATTTGCTGATATAAAAATATTTATTCATTCATGCGGATGTGTGAGGGATCTCATCCCCTACTTTATTGATGCAGGTGTTGATATTTATAACCCGGTTCAATGGTCTGCAGATAATATGGATCGAGAGGAGCTTAAAAAAGAGTTTGGCAACAAGATAGTATTCTGGGGCGGAGCAGTCAATACGCAAAAAACATTTCCTTTTGGTACATCTGATGAAGTGAGAAAAGAAGTGAAAGAAACTATTAATATACTCGGCAAAGGTGGAGGTTATGTAGTTAATCCAGTACATAACATACAACCAGACGTACCAGTTGAAAATATAATTGCGTTGTATGAGACTGCAAAGAATTATAGATATAGTTAATAAATAGGAGATGAATTATTATGAATTCTGACAAGATTGAAGATTATAAAAGACTGGCTACTCAAATCAGGGTTGATGTTCTTAAGATGATATATAAGGCAAAGAGCGCTCATATAGGCGCTTCTTTCTCGATGGCAGACATACTTGCAGTGCTGTACGGAGGCATCATGAAGGTAAACCCATCTGATCCCAAATGGGAAGATCGTGATAGATATGTACAGAGCAAAGGGCACGCTGCAGCAGGTCTTTATGCAGCGCTTGCAGAAAAAGGGTTTTTCCCAAGGGATTGGCTGGAAACCTATTATCAGGATGGAGGACATCTTATGGGGCATGTATGGCACAAAGTCCCTGGAGTAGATGTATCCAGTGGTGCTTTAGGTCATGGACTTTCCATAGCATGCGGAATGGCGATTAACGGAAAATATAAGAAGAAACAATATCGAGTTTTTGTTATGCTCAGTGACGGAGAATGTGATGAAGGTTCGGTATGGGAAGCAATTATGTTTGCTCCACAGCATAAACTTGATAATCTTGTTGCTATAGTTGATTATAACAAACTTCAGGCGCTTGGCACAGTGAAAGATGTTCTTGATTTAGCTCCTCTTGCAGACAAATGGAGAGCGTTTAACTGGTCAGTAAAAGAAGTGGACGGACATAATTACAAAGAAATTGATGACGCATTATCAAGTGCTCCTTTTGAACAGGGAAAGCCAAGCTGCATTATAGCTAATACAGTAAAAGGAAAGGGTGTAAGTTATATGGAAAATAAAGTAGAGTGGCATTATAAAAGTCCGGATGAAGGACAACTAAAACAAGCTTTTTCAGAATTGGGGGTGACGGAATGAGACCTGCATTTAATAAAACACTTGTTGAATTAGCAAGAGAGGATGAACGCATATTTCTGGTACTAGCGGATATCGGGTTTAACGCAGTCGAACCGTTTGCAAACGAGTTCCCTGACAGATTTTTTAATGTTGGTGTAGCCGAGCAGGATATGACAGGGATAGCGTGCGGATTGGCTCTGGAAGGCAATATTGCTTTTACTTATACAATAGGAAATTTTGTGAGCATTAGATGCCTTGAACAGGTGCGCAATGATGTATGTTATCACAATGTAAATGTCAAAATTATAGCGATAGGCGGTGGTGTTGCCTATGGCGCGCTGGGCTCCTCGCATCATTGCGAGCAGGACCTTGCGATTATGAGGTCATTACCAAACTTAATAGTTCTCTCTCCTGGAGATGCTGTTGAAACAAGACTTCTAACGCGTGCAATAACAGCACATAACGGGCCGTGCTATATGAGAGTTGGAAGAGGAAAAGAGGTTGTAGTTCATCAAAGTGACCCGGACCTAGAGATTGGTAAAGCAATTACTATGCGAGAGGGAAATGACTTAACATTAATTTCAACAGGAGATATGCTGCCCTATGTTATGGATGCTTCTGAGTCCTTAGAACAAAACAGAATTAATGCACGTGTCTTAAGTATGCACACAATTAAACCTTTAGATAAGGAAGCCATAATATCTGCTGCACACCAAACAGGTGCTATTATAACAATAGAGGAACACAATATACTGGGTGGTCTGGGGGGCGCAGTGGCAGAAATTCTGGCTGAATCAGATTGTCCTAAAGTCACTTTCAAAAGGATGGGTTTAAATGATGCATTCTGCAAGAAAATTGGTTGCCAGAAATACCTGAGGAAGGAATATGGCTTATCAATTGAGGATATTGTAACTACAGCAACATCAGTTATTAGTAAAAAACAATAAGGAGAGAGGAAGATGGCATATCCAGGGGTTCTGGAAGACATAAAAATATGTATTAATCTAGGTATTCCAAAAAAAGTCCCGATTTTTGCTCTGGCAGAACTTTTTAATGTACGAATGGCTGGAATAACCTATGAAGAGTATACCTACAATGTTGATAAGCTGGTTAAATGCGAAGTAGAAGCTGTAAAACGATTTGATTATGATTGGGTCTATCTTAATCCGGATGATAATATGGAATTCGAGCCCCTTGGAGTAAAGACAAAGGGAGAGGAAAACGTTCCCTTAGGTGCATATGAGTTTTTACCTGCTTCTTGGGATACACTTAAAACTTTAAAACTCCCTGATTTCCAACACGATGGAAGAATGCCGGCTTTTCTTGAGGCAACAAGCAGGATTAAAGAAGAGCTAAAAGATACCATTTGTCTTTGCGGCCGTGTAGCTGCTCCATTCAGCTCAGTAGCATTATTATATGGAGTAGAAAAGGCATTAGTGCTTTTTTTAGAGAATCCCGAATTGTTTAAAAAAACAGCGGATTTCTTTGTTGAACTTATGAGTGAATGGGGGAAAGCCCAAATTCAGGCCGGAGCAGATGCTATCTGGGTGGGAGATTGTGTTGCTTCCTCTGGTTTTATCTCTCCAAAACACTATTCTGAATTTGCTGCTGAAGGAGCACTAAAATTAAATACAGCATTAAAAAAAGAGGGAGCCGTCATTTTCTATCATGCTGGAGAGTCATCTCTTCCGCATCTTGAATTAATGGCTGATACGCATCCTGATGCCCTTAGTATAGGCGGAGGGATAGATATTAAGAAAGCTAAGGAGACCGTAGGCAAAAGAGTCTGCCTGCTTGGCAATATTCACGGTATCAAAACATTACAACGGGGCAGTCCTGAATATGTAGAAAAAGAGACCATAAGAATTATGGAAAGCGGCAAGAAAAATGGCGGTTATATATTTAATTCTGAAGAAGGGATTGCTTATCAAACGCCTGAGCAAAATATAAGAATAATGATGCAGACTGCTAAGAAATACGGCAGTTATAAATAGAAAGGATTTCATTAATGACCTCAAGAGAACGAGTTTTTGCCGCATTAGAAGGTAAAATACCTGACAGGGTACCTATAATGGAACTGGTTGTGGATCAAAAGGTTATACAGGCAATTCATCCTGGCATCTCATATTATGATTTTATTGAAGAAATAGGTTTTGATGTTGTATGTGTAGGCATGAGTACGGATACCGATAAGATAGAATGGATTGATAAGGACAAAAAAATCTTCAAAGGTAAATGGGGAGAGACAAGAGCCTTTACAACAGAAGTTAAGGCAGTTCCCATACCGCCATATCCCATACAAACAGAGGAAAACCTAAAATCATATACCCCTCCTGACCCTAATGATCCTAACGCGTTGGGAGATCTTAAAGAAGTCGTCAAGAGATTTAAGGGCAAAAAAACTATTGCTTGGGTTGGAGGAGGAGTGTTTGCTCCACAGCAGTATCTAAGGGGAGTAGAAGATTTACTTATGGATTATGTATTGAATCCTCAATTGGTTAAGAAGCTCGCAAAAATTGGAGAAGAATATTATATTGAATTACACAGAAGGGTCATAAAAGAAGGAGTGGATATTGTAATTCTTGGAGATGATTATGCCGGTAAAACAGGGCCTATGATGTCTCCAGCGCATTTTGAAAGTTTTATACTACCGGGATTGACTGCCATTGTTAAAGGAATAAAAAAAGCAGGAGCTTATTGTATCAAGCATACGGACGGAAATATATGGAAAATCATTGACATGATTGTCAAAACGGGGGTTGATGCTATTGGTCCGGTAGAGATCGGTGCTGGAATGGAGCTTGACAAGATTAAAGAAAAGTATGATATTTGTGTAGTTGGTAATGTGGATATAGATCTTCTTTCGCGTGGAACAGTTGAAGAAGTTGTTAAGGCGACAAAAGAGTGCATCAAAAAAGGAGCCTCTCGGGGAGGACATATTCTTTCGTCTGCTAATAGTATTATTTCTGCAGTTAATCCTGATAATTTTTTGGCAATGGTTAATACAGCTAAGGAGTTTGGTAAATATCCAATAGATATATAAACTATGGGAGATTCAAAATGAGTGATGAAAGACTTACAAAAGAACAAATTAAGCAGTTTAAAAATGATGCTTTGCGCTATGTGTGTCCGCATGCCGCTAAGAACGATGAATTGCTTGTAAATGGTCCTAAAATATTTACAAGAGGAGAAGGCTGTTATGTGTATGATATAGAAGGCAGGAAATACCTTGATACATTCGCGACACTGCTTACAACAATATGTGGACATAATCGTCCGGAGGTAAGGCAGGCAGTAACTGAACAAATGAAAAAGCTGGAGTTTTTTCCCAATTATGTGGATAGCTTCACCCTTCCTCTTATCAAGCTGGCAAAGAAACTGGCAGAAATTACACCGGGAGATCTTTCTGTATCTTTCTTTGTTAACAGCGGTTCAGAGGCTAATGAAACAGCTATAAAGATAGCCAAGCAATATCAACTGGAGACAGGAAAACCTAAAAAGTGGAAAATTATTGCAAGAAGATTCTCCTATCATGGGACAACCTTAGGCGCTGCATCAGCTACAGGTTTACCTTCATATAAGAAATATCTTGAGCCGTTGCTGCCTGGATATATATTTGCGAAGGCTGCTCGTGACTGCGAGTGTCCGGAAGGTATGAGTTCAAAAGAATACGGGAAAGTCTGTCTTAAAGAGTTAGATGATTTAATACAATTTGAAACACCTGAGACAATAGCAGGTATGATAATGGATCCTGTGCCCGGATCAAATACAGCATATCCGCTTCCGCCCGAAGGATATCTGCAGGGCGTGCGTAAGCTTTGTAATGAATATGAAATAGTGCTGATATTTGACGAGGTTCAGACAGGATTTGCTAAAACGGGAAAAATGTTCGCATGTGAACACTGGGATGTAACCCCTGATATTATAACTCTTGGCAAGGGCTTTACGGGCGGGTTTGCTCCTTTAGGTGCTGCTGTAATGACAGAAAAAATATATAAGGTATTTAAGAGAGTTGGACATGAACTGCGCAGTGGAAGCACATTCGGAGGACATACCCTGGCCTGTGCAGCAACTTTAGCTAATATCGAGATAATTGAAAAAGAAAATCTTGTAGAAAAAGCTGCTGAAATGGGGAAATACTTAAGAGAAGGGCTTGAAAAATTATATAAACACTCCATTGTAGGTGATGTTTGTGGAATAGGAATGCTTTTGGCGGTAAAACTGGTATCTGATAGAAAGGCAAAAACTCCTCTGGCCCCAGAACTCAAAGTAGGTAAATGGATAAGAGAGCGATGCTGGCAGCTTGGAATGATACTGCGCAATAATGGAGATATTCTTGTTATTGCTCCGTCTCTTATTCTATCCAAGGACGAAGCGGATACACTGCTCAAAAAAACTGACCAGGCAATTTCTGACGCAATGAAAAACTTTAAATTTTAAACTAATTTTTAAGGAGATAAATAACAATGAATATATTACTAATCATGCCTGATGCTCTCAGGGGCACCAACCTTGGCTGTTGTGGTTATTCCAAAAACACCTCTCCATTTATGGATAAACTGGCAAAAGAGGGCATTGTGTTTAAAAACGCAATTGCTCAAACTGCGCATACTCATCCTGGCGTTGTTTCTGTTTATACAGGGCTTTATCCTACCACCCACTGCCAACAAACTCCTGATGACTTTGCTGCGTTTGGAGAAGCAGGCTGGAGTAATGAATGGAGAAATACAGAACTCAGAAAGAAATGGAAAGCGCCTCTTAACATACTTAAAGAACACGGTTATACAACAGGCGGGAAACATCCCGATTCATGGTGGTCTTTGGGATACTTGATAGAAACAAAAGTAGACAAGATTTTCAATAAACTTATAGAGGATTATACAAGCAGACCATTTTTTATGATGTGTATGCCGTATTACACACATATTGCATACAACGCTGTGCCTGATTATGACAAACTGTTCTTATCTGAGGGTGACAAACTTACTGATAACTTTAGAAAATATGTAGAAATGATAAAAACAACAGGTCATGGGTATATATTAAATCCAGAATTTGTTGGTAAAAAATATCAGGAAGCAAAAACAGCTACTTCATGGAAAGTATTTACCTTATCCGAGGAAGACAGACCGTCTGTAATGGCTCTGTACGACGGAGCAGTAAGAAACCTGGATATGGAAATAGAAAGATACGTAAAAAAGCTGGATGAATTAGGCATCTTAGATGATACATTAATTATTATAACTCCAGATCACGGGGAAGAAATATTAGAAAGAGGATCATTAGGCCATGCATCCTGTTCAATGGCAGGAACCCTGTATGACGAAAACATAAGAATTCCTCTTATCATGAGATATCCAAAGGCATTGCCTCAGGGCAGGGTAATAGAAACTCAAGTAAGTCAGGTGGACATAATGCCTACAATATTTGATATACTGGACTATCCTATGCCTGAACTTACAGAAGGACATTCGCTCTTACCGCTTATTGAAGGGAAAGATATTGATTTTAAAGAAGAGACACATTGCGAAACATTAGTTTGCGGTATGCAGACTCTGGACTGGGATAAAAGAATGAAGTGGGCCCTCAGAACACCGCAGTGGAAGCTTATATACAGTCAGAATCCAGAGGGCAATTATTACGAATTGTATAATCTAAAAAATGACCCTGCAGAGAAAGTAAATCTCATTGACAAAGAACCGAAAATCGCAAACGAATTAAAAAAGAAACTCAGAAAAAGGGAAATTTAAACATGAAAACAAAAGTTTATGAATGTCCTTATATCAGCGAGAAAATGAAGATTGATGGTATTCTTAATGAGAAAGCGTGGCAAAAAGCTAAAATACTGGATTTCTACATACCTGTCACACATAAAAAACCAATAAGTAAAACAGAGGCTAGACTGCTATGGGACGATAAGTATTTGTATGTAGGATTTAAAGCCTATGACAAGGATATATGGGGATACTTTAAGGATAGAGATGACCCAACATGCAGAGAGGATGTCTTAGAGATTTTCTTTAAGACAGATACCAGGAGAGCCCCATATCAGAGCAGGGAGCCATACTATAATTTTGAAATTAATGCATTAGGTACTGTTTATGATGCGTTCAACATAAAAAGAAATGCTGGGGGAGGAGATCATCACAGATGGAGCAAGTGGAACTGTGAAGGACTAAAAGTTGGAATAAAAATCAAAGGAACTTTAAATAACTGCGAAGATATAGACGAATACTGGCAGATGGAAGCAGCAATTCCTTTTGCAAGTTTACCAACTTTAAAAGGGAAATCTCCAAAAAATAAAGACAAATGGTTGTTCCATCTAGCCCGCTACGACTATTCTGTATATCTTCCCAAAGGAGTAGAGCTGAGTTCGTGCTCTAAATTATCAGAGGTTAATTTTCATAAATACGAAGACTGGATGAACTTGAAATTCGTAAGATAATAAAAATAAGGACAAAATAGCATCCGCACTCTCCCCTAAGAATCTCTTTTCTTTTGTTTTTTGAGGGGTTCCCTCTTACTTCATACATAAAGGTGCCCGGATGTTTGTTTTCTTTTAATTCTTTCATAAACCTTACCCAGTCAATCTCCCCTTCAAATGGAATGATATGATCAACTGCACCACTCTTCTTCAAAATACTTAACATTTTGTTATTTATTAACCCTGAAAACCATGCAATCCCTCGGGCCAAGTTCAACAGAATCTAAAGGCAGGATTTTTCTTTTCCATATCTCATATGTTTTTTTTGCATTAATACCTTCTCCCTTTAGAAATCCGGCTGTATTTATTATCGCTTTCCTGTCACTCCAGTTAAATACACCGATGAGAGAGGTGTTTCTATCCTTCGAGAGCCAGATTCTGGGGATTCCAAACGAAAGCAAATCAAGAGGATGCCCTGCTACTCCGCTGGCATTCTCAAGAACTGTCTTTATCATCTCCAGTCCTTTTTTATTTAACATACTGAGTCTGTCTGAAAGCACGATGGAACCGCCTGAGACCAGTGTTAAGGATGCCCATACTCTCACTTCATGCTCTGTCCGGATAACCTCCCCTGTTCTTACAGAAAAAGGTTTATATGGCTTTTCAGGAATAAAAAGACTTAAGTCCTTATATGCGTTTATCTTTTTTTCTTTTGAAGTCTGTTTGTTTCTCACTATCAGGAAGTCATAATCATTTTCCCATGTTCTGCCATTAAATATGCTCTTTACTGCAATATCCCGGGCAACAACAAGTATATTGGACCAATAAGAGCTTATGTCTATAGAAACTCTGCAAGAGTCGTAAATTCCTGCACCTATTTCAGGAACAAACCCACCGCATCCAACGAGTATTGAATCTTCTCCAATCGCCCGCCTTATTGTTGATATCCCTCCTTTGAGAGCTTCTATCGGTGTTACGTCCGGGTTGTGAAATCGTCCTTCTTTGCCTGCTTTAATTACATTGGAAAGAAAATCTATTTTAAAATATCTGTATCCATCATTCCTTAGTTTTGAAAACGTCTCATGAAGAAATTTGAGTGTTCCTGGATGTGTCGGATCAAGATATGGAAGTTTAGTCTGACCTGCACCAACTAATAAGCGTTTTTCCTTATCTTTACTTTTTATCTCAAACTCAGGATGACTTGCCTCAAGAACTCCTCTTTTATCCATCATAAACGGTCCGACCCATATTCCGGGAATAAAGCCGGCTTTCTTGATCTTATCCGCCAGTATTTTCATGCCTCCGGGGAATTTATAATTCGGTTCCCACTCGCCATAACGGTGAGACCATCCATCATCAATAATTATATATTTCACACACTTCTTTAACCACGACGTTCTTTTTATAAAATCCATATTTTCTATAATATCGTCTGCAGTAACCTGCCATAGATAGTAATCCCATGAATTCCAGCCCGCATTCCTTGCAAGATTTGGAGCAGGTCTTGGCCTGCCGAATAAAGAAGCAAACTTTAAAAGGGATTTTCTGATATCCTTGCCTCCTGAAACAATTAACCTGCCAATTCTGACCTTTATTTTCGGCTTAATGGATATTTTGACTTCTGAAATACCTTCAAACCTATTTCCTGTCTTTACAAAGCAGTTATTAAAAACACGGCCTTTATCAGGTATCATCCCGAAAAACATACCCTGCTGTAAAGCGGGATCGTAAATACATGTAAAAAGCCGGGACGTACTGCCGGCAACATCCGAGACCAGGGAGGGGGTCTTGAGAAAAGGTCTGTTCCCGATGCTTAATATCTCTTCAAAATTACCTGCTCTGGCACAATCATTGTAAATTAACATTCTCAGGCTGTCCCTCTTTTGCCCTTTCCCGGATATCTTTGCAGGAGATAATGCTGTATTTATACTTAAAAACTTTACCTGCTCTATCCATACGGGAGATTTGCTCTTGTTTGTTATATCAATAGTCATTGAAGAAAAACAACCTTTATAAGAAGAAAAATTTAATTCTATATCAATATTCTTAAAACTGGCTTTTCCTGCATTTTTATTAACCGCAAAGGTTGGTCTGATTTCCCTGTTTTCCAGAACAACTGACGGCATAGCCGAACGAAAATACCAGCTGCCCTCACAAAATTCCCAGGATTTTGATTTCATTCTGATTTCTGAGCTGGATTTCATAAAATACCTCCTATTAGGTTGAATTGTTATTTACTATGATAATACTCTGAAATCAAATTGATTTAAATATTAAGATTGTGATATGCCGTAGTATTTTTGTGATATAAAATTAGAACTTTGTGTTGAAATCAGGTATAATGCAGAAAATAGAGGGTATGATTCTATATGGAAACCTTAAACTTTTTTGATTCCAACGGAATTTTGGGACAGCCTGTATTTTCAAGTTCTACAGGCAAGTTTGAATCTTATCTCAGTGTTGAAAGGCTAATAAAAGAAATGGATCATTTTGAAATTGATTGTGCCCTTGTATCTCACTGGGATGCAGTCAAGGATCATCCATCTAGCGGCAATGCAAAATTGATAGAAGAGATTAAAGGGCATAATAGATTGTTTCCATGCTGGTTTGTTATCCCTCATCACACAGGAGAAATGCCTGAACCGAAAAAACTAATTAAAGAAATGATCTCCAAAAATGTTAGAGCAGTGAGATTATTCCCTATATTTCATAATTTCAGTATGGAAGAATGGTCAATAGGTCCTCTTTTGAAAGAACTGGAAAAGAACAATATCCTCGCTGTTGTCCACTGCCCTGCCAATAGGTTGTATGCCATCTGTAAAAAGTATAAAAAGCTTAATATTGTAGGATTAGCTCCATTAAGAGAACTTTATCCTCTTCTTGAAAAATTTGATAATTTATACGCTTCTCTGGAATACTATCCTGATAACAATCTGGTAGAGGACATATGCAGGCGTTTTGGCGCGCATAGACTTGTATTTGGAACAAGGCAGAAGGATCCGTACAATACATACATTAATACTTCAGCTAATTGGGTATCTGGGCCAACAAAGACTATGATAGATTATGCTGATATCGGTGATAAAGAAAAACAAATGATAGCAAGTGGTAATTTAAAGAAACTATTAGGAATATCTTCCTGCCCATCTATTAAGCATAAATTGCCTCCGGAACTTCTATCCCCTGTTATTGATTCTCATTTTCATCTGGGTAGTATTGCATGGAAATACAAACCGGCAACAGATATATCATCGGTAATCAAAACTATAGACATTACGGGAATTAATAAACTATGTGTAAGTTCACTAAAAGCTGTCTTTGGTGGAAATCACTATGAAGGGAATAATTATATCGGGTCTATATGTAAAAAATACCCTGAGAGATTTATTGGGTTTGCCGTAATTAACCCTAATTTCAATGATACCGAGGATGAAATCAAGAGATGCATTGAGGTATTAGGGCTCAAAGGGATAAAAATTCATCCGCGACTTCACGCTTGCAAACTCACAGATGAGAAATTCAAGCCTGTCTGGGAAGCTTCTGAAAAATATAGTATTCCTATACTTGCGCACACTGGAGAAGGACAATTCGGAAGCAGTCCAGAAGCATTTGAGCACATATCCCAAAAGTATCCCAAGGGAATATTTTTACTCGGTCATTCTGGAGATAATCTGGAGGGGCTGAATATTTGTATCGAAATTGCCAAAAAAAGGGATAATGTCTATCTTGGGACATCTGATATTGTGTTTGCATATAACGGAATATTAGAATATACAGTTAAACAAATTGGCTCAGATAAAATCTTGTTTGAATCCGATGCCTGCTATATGGATTCCAGGTATTCACTGGGTATTATTCTTTATGCACGTATAACTGATAAAGATAAAGCCAGGATACTTGGTCTTAATATGGCAAGGATATTAAAATTAAAACATTAAAGGGAGCAAGGCATGCGATTAAAAGATAAAGTGGCTGTTATCACTGGAGCTGGTGCTGGAATGGGAAGAGCTGTAGCTCTCCGCTTTAGTAAAGAGGGAGCAAAAGTTGTTGTGGTTGATATCAATGAGAAAAAGGGGAAAGACACAGTAGCCTCTATTACAAAAGCTGGGAAGGATGCGATTTTTATCAAAGCTGATGTTTCCAAAACAAAAGAAGTAAAAAATATGTTCAAGGTAACTATTGAAAAATATGGAGCCTTGCACATTCTCTATAACAATGCTGGAATCTTCCTCAGGGGAATTGATAACTGTGTAACCGAGGTTTCAGAAGAAACATGGGATAGATTTATGGATGTTAACTTGAAAAGCGTATTTCTTTGTTGCAAGTATGGCATTCCAAAAATAATAGAAAGCGGAGGGGGTTCTGTAATTAATGTTTCTTCAAGCGCTGGTATAATTGCATCGAAAAACGTTGACAGTTATACTGCGACTAAGGGAGCAATTATCTCTTTAACACGGTCTATGGCAGTCGAATACGCTCCGCAGAAAGTTCACATAAATTGCATTATCCCGTGTGGGATTGATACTCCAATGCTCAATGAAAGCAGAAAAAAACCAGACTGGGATGAAAAAAAACACTTATCTAAAATTCCAGCAAGAAGATTCGGAAAACCAGAAGAGGTTGCTAATATGGCTTTATTCCTGGCATCAGACGAAGCATCCTATGTTGTAGGAGCCGTTTTCGTAATTGATGGCGGAATAACATCTTCCCTTTGAGCTATATTATAGGATCACGCCTCAGAATATTTATTTACAGTGTCTACAACATAATTGTGAATTTTTAGGCTGTCTTTATAAAAAATACTTACAAACTCTAAGCCACATATGCCCTTTTCTGTGTTCTTCCACACCACTTTACCTATTGCATTGATAGTATCTCCTGGATGAATTGAAATTTTCAATCTTAGTTCTGTCCCTTCCGTTACAACCGAAACTAACAATCTTTTTAAGTTTATTTCCTCCAGACAGATACCTTTTTCGCTGATATCTTTCGTACTCCCCTTATATTTTAATTTTGGAGACGACAATAGATCATATTTGACTGGCAGAGAATCATCAAGCTCAACGATTTCATACTCTACTTTAAACTCTTCCTCTATTCTAGTGTATTTTCTTCTTTCCTGTCTCATGTCTCTTCCCAGAAAATATTTTTTTACTTCCCTTTTGGCACGTAATCCACTGCTTCATCAATCATCATAACAGGGATATCTTCTTTTATTAGATAGTATTTTTTGCAAGCATCGCATACAAGCTTATACTCGCCTTCAAGTCTTATATCCCCTTTGCATTTTGGACATGCTAGGATATCCAGAAGTTCCTTGTCTATAGCCATAGTATTTTTCTCCTTTTATCTGTTAAATAAATTCTCTTTTATAAACATCCAGTGTTTTCCTGGCAGTATCTTGCCAGTTGAATTTCTCTATTTGCTTTATACCCATCTTTATCATATCCTCTCTCAATTTGCTATCAGAAATAACTTTTTCTATTGCTTCAGCCAGAGAATCTGCATTCTTAGGCTCTACCGTTATGCCTGCATTACCAACAACTTCAGGCATTGAAGATACATTGGATGTTACAACGGGCACTCTGCTTGCCATCGCTTCTACAAGCGGCAAGCCAAATCCTTCATAAAGGGAAGGGAAAACAAATATATCACATATCTGGTAAAGAAGAGGTAATTCCTTAAAATTTATATTCTGGAGGAAAACTATGTCTTTATCCACATTAAACTGTTCTGCATAAATCTTCAGTTCTCCAATCCTCTCCTTTTTCCCTCCAACCAAAAGAAGCCTTTGCTCTATACCTTTTTTTCTGAGCTTTGAATATGCTTCAATAAGTGTCTCAATATTTTTATGTTTCTTCATATTGCTTACATTAAGTATGTATTTTTCGTGCAGGTTTAGTTTGCGTCTCAGCTTTTCACGTTCTTCTTGAGAAGCGGGTTTTTTGAATATTTCAGAGACACCGTTATAGATTACAACAACCTTATCTTTTTTCACACCTAAATAATTTACTATATCAATTTTTGTGTTTTCAGATACAGCTATTATCTTTTTTGCTCTTATAGCCATCAGATTAAACAATGACCTAGCATAGAAATATGCAGCCCTGGATTCGAGGAACTGAGGGAAAATAAGATGTATTAGATCATGAACGGTAACTATCATTTCTCCCTCATATATAACAGGGATATTGTAATGCGGACAATGTAGAAATTCTACATTCCAGAGTTTTAAAGGCTCAATAACTTGCTCAATTACGCCATAGATTGGCGAATGAAACTCCTTTATGAAAACATTAGGCTTTTGAGCATATTTAGAAAGAGCTTCCTTTTTGCCTAACAAAATATAGGCGTTGGACTTATCAATATCAAAGATATTTGTAAGCAGATTTTTTGTATAAGTACCAATACCTGAGTGTAAAATCATTCTGGCATCTATTGCAATACGCAAGACTAATCCTTTCTTAGAGTATCTTTTATTATTTTATCCAGATTGTCAACATGGAGCTTCCATGTGTAATTATTCTCTACAAATTCTCTTGCCCTCTTTCCCATGCTGGAAGCGTTAAGAGGATTCTTAGCAAGATTAATGATTGCCTCTGCTATTTTAGAGGGGTCTTCAGCAGGTGTTATAAAGCCTGTTTCTCCATTGATAACAATCTTAGGAAGCGGGTCATAAGAAACAGTAATAGCAGGAAGTCCTGATGCCATGTATTCAAATATCTTAAGAGGAGACCAGAAGAACCCAAAATCCTTTAATGGCTTATAATATGCTGCATTGTAAGGCGCAATGCCCGCATCGGATACTGCCATAAAGTATGGCATCATTTCATATCTCTGGGTGCCGGCAAAAACCACATACTGGCTCAAATGCATATCTCTGATTTTAGCTTTTACTTCATCCAGACACTCTCCGCCTCCAACAAAGAGAAACAGCACATTCTTAGCTTTTCTGACCACAGCTTTAACAAGTTCTGGAAGGTCAAGTGCACCATGCCACTTTCTGAATGTGCCTGCAAACACTACTGTAAACTTGTTTTCCAGATTGTACCTCCTTCTGATTTTATTTGCTTTGTCTGTGTTTCGCAGTTCAGGTGCAAACATGTCTGTGTTTGCCGCCCATCTAACCTGCTCTGTTTTTAGGCGGGCATGCTCAGGGACAACTGTAAGTGAAGTAGCTATAACCTTTTTTGCCTGTCTGAATTGAATATCTCTCCAGGTTCTAAGAATATTAATAGTTGTTTTACATGTAATGTTATATCTCCATATAAGCTCTTCGGTATGAGGACTATTTACCTCAAGTATAAGCGGGATTTTCTTAAGCTTTGAATATATAGTTCCTGCTCCGCCAAAGGTAACATATCTTTCAATGACTATATCAAAATTTCTCATCAGTAGTTTCGGAAGCAGTTTAAGTCCTGTAATAGATAGAATCTTATTTAAATATTGCATGTTAGTGCGAAGGAGTTTCACTCCTTTTAAGTATTCAGAATGCGCTGATGTTCCTTGCCTTTGTGAGATTAAAGTTACTTCATATCCAAGTCTGGATAGATTTGAGGCAACCTCCCAAACATGCACTGATCCGCCGTTATTCCCAGGCACAGTTTCTCCTGTTATGTATAAAACCTTAGGGTTTTTAACCCTCTTAATGCTCATATTAATCTGTGTTCCTTAAAACTGAAATAGCCTTCAAATCCTATAATAATGTGATCCAGCACATTAACATCTACAGTACCAAGCGCTTTAATCAATACCTGCGTTATGTTCTTATCATCCCCTGAAGGCGTAAGACTTCCTCCAGGATGGTTATGCGCGAGTATAACAGATACTGCTTTGTTTCTTAAAGCATGTTCCACTACTTTACGAGGATAAACTACTGCCTTATTTACAGTACCGACATGTATTGTCTCTACTTTAACAGGTCTGTTGGCTGTATTAAGGAAAATAACCTTAAAAATTTCATCCTTAGCTCCTCTTAATGAAGCTTGTAAGTAATCATAGACTGCTTTTGGTGAAGATATTATATTCTCTTGTTCCAGAAGATCCTGCAACAGATATAGGGAAACAACCTCCTTAAACAGGTTAATAAGCATACCTGCATTTGCGCCTATTCCATTCACCGTATTTAGCGCTTCTATTTCTGCGTCAAAGACCCCTCTAATACTTTTGAATTTTTTGAGCAATGTTTTAGCGATTGGTTTTGTATCCTTGCGGGGTATTGCATAAGTGAGTATCAACTCAAGAATTTCATAATCATGCCAGTTATCCAATCTGCTCTTTTGATACTTTTCTCTAATTCTCCGTCTATGTCCCAGATAGTCAGGTTTTATAATTTTATTCGTCATTTGTTAAAGGATTTGCTGAGATCCCCGTCTATTTTCTTTGCTGTTTTTTTGGTAAATTTTGATTTTCTGATAAGTTCTTTGAGCATTTTCTCATATGCTTTGCTGTTCAGAGGCATTTCAACAGGCTTATCGGTCATAGAAGAATAGAGTATAGCATTGCCGAGTTCCACTGAATGTATGCCCTCTTCAGCCGGAGCAATTAGTTTTTCTCCTTTAAGAATAGCATCCACAAAGTTTTGCAGTATCTCAGCGTGCTGCCCACCATTGTCCTTTACAGGAATGGTAATATTCCATACATCGGGTGTTGCGAAAATCTGTTTTGATGTATTGATGAATTTGTTTGCAGGGACCTCATTGCGAATAAAGGTTAATGTATCGTTTTCAAGAACCACTTTTCCGCGTTCGCCGGCAATCTCCAGTCGGTTTGTTCCCGGCGCTTCGCCGGTAGATGTAATAAAAACACCTGTAGCTCCATTTTTGTATTCCATGTATGCAGTAACTTCGTCTTCTACTTCAATATCATGTCTTTTCCCAATACTGCAAAAACCGTACACTTTTTTTGGCATTCCGCACAACCACTGAAACAAGTCCAGCTGATGCGGGCACTGATTCAGGAGTACTCCTCCTCCTTCACCTTTCCATGTTGCGCGCCAGGAGCCAGATGCGAAGTACGCATTAGTGCGAAACCAGTTTGTAATAATCCATGTAACTCTAATAAGCTCCCCAAGTTCTCCGGAGTCAATAAGCTGTTTAATCTTTTTGTAATGAGGATCTGTACGCATGTTGAACATAGCTGCAAATATCAGTTTTTTATTCTTTTTATGCGCAGCGATAAGACGCTCGCAGTCAGCTTTATGCACTGAAATTGGTTTCTCAACCAGAACATGGTGACCAGCATTAAGCGCATCAGTGCCGATCGTAGTATGGAAGTAGTGTGGAGTAACAATCATAACTGCATCGCATACCTTTCCCTTCAGAAGTTCTTTGTGATCGCTAAACACTTTGCAATTATATTTCTTGCCAGCAGTTTTAGCTTTCCCCAGATCAACATCACAGACAGCTGTTAGTTCGGCGTTTTCTGTTTTTTTAATATTATTCATATGCAGGCTTGCCATGCCTCCAGTACCAATCACTCCGATTCTTACATTTTTCATACATCCCCCTTTGTTATTTTCTGCAGTTTATTGTAAACAGCTTTGCATACTTCCTCAACAGTTATTGCATCCATACAATAGTGTTTATCCTGCTTACAAACAGGTTTCTTGCAGCCTACACATAAAGCGTCGTTTTTTTGTATAACTATATGCTCCTCTCCATATGGCCGCCATATTCCGGGATCCCCGGGACCGAATAAAGCAATGACCGGTGTATTAACTGCAGAAGCTATATGAGTTGCAGAAGTATCTACACTTACCAAAAGATTTGCTCTTCTCAGAAGCTCTGCATATTGGACAAGGTTCATTTTGTAGTTTGAAATTACTGGTTTAGCGTGCATATTGTTCTCTATTTCTTTTATTAAATCAGCATCATCAGGTCCTCCTGATATACAGACTTTTGCTTTAAACTTTTCTATTATAAAATCTCCAACTTGTGCAAATCTGTCTGATTTCCACTGATAAGACGTGTTACTTCCGGGATGTATGCATACAATAGTGTCTGCCTGCAGTACATTGTGCTCTTTTAGAAAACTTTCGCACCACTTCTGGTTCTTATATGATTCTCTAATATGAGGTCGCTGCTCTTTGACAAGGAATCCTGCCTTTCCTATGAGTTTTAGCCAGCTATCTACTTCATGAGATACTTTTATTGAGTTCGAATATTCCCACATAGGCCTATTCCAGTAAAGAGGAGCTTTTACCTTGTCTGTCAATAAGAATCCTCTGCAGCGATAGTTATAGCCTATACGCCTCTTTGCATTAGCACAAAATGCTATAAGATTACTCGTAAGCCTTGTATCCAGAACTATTGCAAGATCATAGCCTTGAGTTGGCAGGCTCTTAGCAAATCTCCGTATTGAAAATAGATTTCTTCCATTTTTTCTACAGTCAAAATACGCAATATCGTCAGCAAGTTCCTGCTCTTCAATTAGTGGTCTGAGATTGGCAGAGGCAACCAAAGTTATATGCGCCTCAGGCAGATTTTCTCTAACCGCTCTTATTGCAGGGAATGTTACGACTGTATCCCCTATGCGCAAGAGGTCTACTATTAAGATATTCTTAAGTCCTGAAATATTCATAATTTTTTATTTTTTCTATGGAAACAGCTGAGATATTTTTATCTAATGGATAATTTTCTGTGCCTGGATAAATAACCCATAGATGACTTAATGAAAGTTCGCTCATGGCAAACTTCATTGACTTGGTTAATCTCGGCGCTTCATCATATTTCACTTCAATACCCCATAGCTTACCTTTTTTCGCAAAAATCAGATCTAGTTCTGCTCCTGTGTGAACTGCCCAAAAGAAGGTTTCTTCCTCTCTTAAATTTAGATGTTCAATTGTTTGTTGAATAGCAAATCCTTCCCATGAAGCCCCCAGCTTTGGATATGTTGTTACTGCATTATAGTTATTTAAAGAGAGTAAAGCATGGAGAATACCTGAATCCCTAAAATACATCTTAGGTCTTTTGACAATTCTCTTTTTGGTATTATAGTACCATGGCTGCAGTTGTCGGACAACAAAGGTTCCGGATAGAAGATCCAAATATCGTCTGGCTGTGTTATCCGATATAGACAAACTTCTCCCAATCTCTGATGCATTAAAAATCTGGCCATGATAATGGGCTAACATCATCCAAAATTGCCTTAGCGTTCTGGCAGGTATTCTAATCCCCAGATTTGGAATATCTCTCTCAAGAAAGGTTGTAACGAAATCCTGTCTCCACTGAAATGAAGACTGCTCGCTTCCGGCAAGGAATGAGCGTGGAAATCCTCCTCTTATCCACAGTTTTTTTATGTCAGCAACAGCAGACAAATGCTCTATAGAAAATCCTCCCATTTCAATATAACTGATTCTTCCTGCTAAAGACTCCGAACTTTGAACAATAAGGTCCCGTGAGGCGCTGCCAAGTATAATGTATTTTGCCGATGAATTCTTATCAACAAGAACACGTAATACGGGAAAAAGATCAGGTTTTCTTTGTATCTCATCAATAACTATAAAACCTTTTAAGTTTCCAAATGCCAATATAGGATTTTCGAGTCTGGCCAAATGACGTGGATCTTCAAGGTCAAAGAAGTGAACTTCTTCTGAAACATTCCGTGAAAATTGTTTGGACAACGTTGTTTTTCCACATTGTCTAGGTCCTAAAATTGCAACAACAGGATTTTCTTTCAGCCTTTCTTTCAGCAACTTTAATTCCTTTACCCGCTTAATCTCCATATAATCCTCCGTAAATATCCATAATTATACCATGAAATTTCGACACGTCAAGTCGAAATTTCATGGTAATTTTCACAAAGCAAAAAAAATGCTAACATACAAAGGCTGAAAAACATGAGTAACTCTCACAGCAAGATATTCATTGTCATGATAGTAGCTTTTTGATATAAGAAGTTACTCTAATAAGACGGGTCAACTGACCAGAATTAGATGTATCTAAAAATAGTCTCGACCAATTTAAGATATATAGTAAGCTAGAAGATGAACACCTAAAATTAAGGAGTTAATTAAATGAAATCTCTTATTGAAGAAGGTTACAAAGTTTACAACGAATCTAAGATAAAAAAAGGTGGCAAGATTTATCTTCTTGCAAAAAAAGACCTTAAGAAATATCTGGTTTCGGATGATACGGAATTTGAGAAGTCTGTAGAAAAAATATCTAAATATAATGTCTATGAAAAAACTCACTTCAATGCTCTTAGATTGCGTAATTTATTCAAGCATCTAAATCCCGTTGCTTGCGGAATTAAGAGAAGTTTTGGTTTTGGAGACAGATTGGGATTAGCTACTCCGGGCCATATTAAGACCATTAAAGGCAGGGATATATTTCCGATTCTTTCCCAGCAGTCTATACGAGAAATGGAACGCACAGGCCGCAGTATGGAAATTGTCTTGGATGATGCTATGTGGGGAGTTTTTCAGGAAGGATACAGGAAAGGCTATGGAGCAGATATTGACCATGTCAAAGAGCAGGATGATGTTATTAAAGCATGTGAACATGGTTATACTATGTACACCATAGACCCTTCAGATTATATTAATGACAACGTAAAGGATATGTCTCATGAGGAACTTACATCAACGTATGAAAGTATTCCAAACACAGACTTCTACGAAAGGCTTTATTTGGGAAAAACCTATGAAATAGGTAAAATAGGTGCAAACACATACAAGATGACCAAGACTGAGCTGATGAATATTATTTCTGTCTATGCCAAGGCATTAGAGCATATTGTAAATTGTTATAATATTGTTAAAGAGAGGATTTTAAACGGTTTTGATTTTGAGGCATCAGTAGATGAAACTGATACTCCAACCACTCTTTTAGCTCATATATTTATTGTAGAGGAACTCAGGCGAAACAGGGTCAATTTTACAAGTCTGGCCTTAAGATTTATTGGAGAGTTTGAAAAAGGGATTGATTATATTGGTGATATAGAGATATTTAAAAAAGATTTCTTAGCTCATGCTGATATATGCCGCCACTTTGGCGGATATAAGCTAAGCATTCACAGCGGCAGTGATAAATTTTCCATTTATCCGACAGTCGCAGAAGCTACTGAAGGAGTATTTCACATCAAGACAGCCGGAACAAACTGGCTGGAGGCAGTCCGCCTTATCAGCCATAAGAACCCTGTCCTCTACCGGCGCATGCACCAGATAGCACTTAGTAATTTTGAAAAAGACCGTAAATCATATCATGTTACCACTGATCTATCCAGAATTCCCGCGCTTAGCAAACTCTCTAATGAAGAGCTCCCTGAGCTTCTCAATGAAAATAATTCCAGACAGCTTCTGCATATTACATACGGGAGCATCCTGAAAGATATGAAAGATGAGATCTATAAGACCTTAAATATTTATGAGAATGAGCATTATGAGATGCTTGGAACCCACTTAGGTAAACATCTGGATTTGGCAAGCAACTCCTGATACAACAATTCTGTTTGCTTTGCCATTATTCGTGCATCATAGTTTGATTTAATAAACTTGCTTGCATTTCTGCCAAATTTACTTGCAAGACCTTCATTATCAAGAAGCTGTATTACAGCGTTTGCTAACGATCTTGCGTCTTTGGAAGGAATTAATAAACCTGTTTCTTCATGTTTAATAATTTCTCTTATTCCATCTACATCCGTTCCTACAACCGATTTTCCGAGATACATTGCCTCAACAAGTACTCTTGGCAGTCCTTCAAATAATGAAGGCTGAACAATTATGTCGCACATGGATATAACATTTGCAATGTCTTTCCTGTATCCAAGAAACCTTACATGTTCATGAATATGTAACTTTCTGCAAATACTCTCAAGGTATTCTCTTGTTATGCTATCTTCACCGCATATTGCAAACGTAACATTTTTATGTCCCTCTAATACTATTTTGCAAGCCTGGAGGAAGTATAGATGTCCTTTTTTACCAACCTCTCTATTCCTGACTCTTGCAATCAATCCAACCAGTTTTCCTCTCTCTTTATGAGTATCTATATCAACATTCAACCTCTCAAAATCAGTTCCATTAATAATATGAATTACTTTATGCCCAGTTATTTTAATTTCTTGAAGCAGGTCTTTTTTTGTTGCATCAGAAACAGCAATAATCTTTTTTGGTATATGCTTCAGGACAAATTTATAAAATATGGCATTAAAGTTATTAACTCTTTCACCTTCCTGATTCATATTGATACGGTCATGAATTGTCACAATATGTGGAATTCCAAGAATTAGAGATGCGACTGCGCCCAGCAGATCCTCTCTTCTATTGTGTGTGTGAATAATGTGGATGTTGTTCTCACGGATGATTCTCGTTATATTCCTTAATGAGTGGAAACTGAACTTAGATGAAATTTCATTGCATACTATTTTAAAACCACCCTTCTTTAATACTGCTCCAAACTCACTACTTTCAGGAACTGCAGTAAGCACGCTGAATTTCTCCTTATCAAGATACTTTATAAGGGCTCTTATATGCTCCTCATTTCCGCCGAATACTTTTGAATTTGATACCTGAAGTATGTTTATGCGTTGCTTCATTCTATTACAATATCATCTCCTGTAAAATACACACTATCTGCCTTTATAAGTTGAGGAAGTTTCCAAACTTGTTTTGCTTTAGCTTTTTTATTGATAAGTCTTATAAGATAATCAGGCAAATAAGTATTTTCTAAGATGATGTCCTTGATCCGGAATATAAATCTCTTTTCATCTTCTGTTCCAAGCTCACATATCGCCTTGATGCGCAGTTCTTTTATGAATTTTGTCCTGCCCCCTATAATGACGTCCTCCTCCTCAAAATTAACCTGTTGCGCATATATCTTTTTTAATTTCTTTTTCAGAAATTCCCTGAAACAATCTTTAGATATTATTAATTTTGGCTGCTGGGCATTGCCTGATTCCACACTAATAGTAGAATGAAACAGTAGATCATCCATATTAAGTTTAACCTTGCTCCAGTTGAGATGAATCTTTGCATTTATACCGCGTTTCAACCTTAGATTATCAGTCATTATAACTATCTCATCAAAATAGCCATTTCTGAAATTCCGTGACGGATTTATGCGCATGTTTAAATTGACATCGGAAGAGATTCTACTCTTAAATCTATATTCTAATAATTCCTGTATGTTAGATACGTCTAATTTCTTTTTGATATCCTCGATTTCAATGTCTTTTCTCAAAACAACCCTATACACGCAAAATTGCTCGTCTCCTCTTTTGTATATTTTATGTCGAGAAGCGGCTTGATACCATGCTGTTTTCCAATCCTTCTTCAGTGCATCATTAATCATGGGTATCATACTCAGGTCATCTTTATATGCAACGACATATATGCCATTATAAAACTTGTCGCGTGTATCTTCCGTGAATTTTTCAATACCCCCGTACAGGAGTGTCTTCATGCGCCATTCTTTACCATAGCAGTAATACCACATCTCCCATGGAACCTCCCGCGTGAAATAAATAATACTATTCGGAAGTGCGTTATCCTTTAGATATACAGATGCATTACCCATGCCATCGCTTTTTGAATAGACTGCTCCCATGTCCAATTTCCCGATATTCTTTGTGGAGCAAAGCCCTGATAATATTATTACTAAAATAAAACCTGTTCTTATAAACTTGTTTCTCATTACAGGAGGTTTGATAATATAATTCAGGATCCTTGCAAGCACTATGATCATAAAAGGGGATATTAGAAGCAGGTATCTGTCATATACTTTGAACTGAAACACAACAAAAAGAAGTATGTGTGTGTATACAAAAAGTATCAGAATAATATCAGCAATAATCTCAAATTTCCTTCTAAATTTAATATTAAAGAAAAGTCTTCTGGAGTTATAAACGAGTAAAGGGATTGACAGGATAAATAGGATATTTAATGGTATGGAGTTGAACGTAAGTTTTATATACTGCCACCATTGCCTGGCTCGCTCAAGGAAACTTCCAAAATCAAGTGTAAACACGCCGCTCTGGTGTGAATATGCCTTTCCCAGCATGCCGAATCTTGGCCTTTGGCATAGAGCCGACCATGCAAAAACCAGCGCCAGGATAATTAGGCAGCCATAGATCCACTTAGAATATTTTTTTAGATACAGTTTTATATTAAAAGTGTTGTTGCTCTTCCAAAAAAGTAATATTTAAAAACATATAAATACTGGGATAGCCATAATAGCAGGCTGCTTTGTGCCAAGTGCCAGGCCAAAAACAATACCTGATAAAAAAGTTTTGTCGATACATAAAAGATAAAAACTCCACAAAATAAAAAACGACATAAGCACATCTATAAATACCGTTGGGCCAAATACGATATTGTAAGGAGAGACAGCGAGCAGAAATGATGCCCAGAGAGCAGTTTTTCTATTAAAGAGTCTTATGCAGATGAGATATATTAAGAATATGCCGGCTATACTTCCGATGAGATTCGGGAGTCTGAGAACATTAACATGATTGCCTAAAACCTTAACAAACGGAGCTGCTACATAGAAGAAAACAGGAGGTCTGTCTACATCGGTTGAGCGAAAGAGCCAGTCACCTTTCGTTGCAATATCTAAAACATAGGAGCCATGCAATCCTTCATCACAGTGAAAATCATGAGTTGAAAACACACTCAGCCTGAACGCCACACCAAGTAATATGATTGCAATTAATGGAACATTCCAATCCCTGTTGTTCCAGACGTCTCTAAACTTGCTTATGGATTCTGTCTTCATTTAAAATATTCCCTTTCTGTCATTGCCCGAAAGCGTTCGGGGGGAATTCGGGTGGTTAAGAATTGATTCTCATTCATTGCTTTACTCTCAATGCAATTGACTAATTTGATTAATTATATATTTTTCTAAATAGGTTGAGTCTTGCTTAAATCCGTCGTAGATTTTTATAATTTCGCTTAGACGAAAAAACTTTGTTTTTGTGCTATAGTCATTCGTATGTACTGTAGGAAATAGCAAATCATATGGCTCGTTACTAATATCAATATCTAAGTGAGATGTTGAATGATGAAATATGTCTTTTCTGATTTCCTTTAATTTCCTATGCCAATTCGCAGACAACCATTGTTTTTTAGGTAATTCTGCTACAGAGAGGTTTCTTTTGAAAACGTTTTTCAAGTATCTTGATAGTTTCTTTGCTGCTTTTTCCATCAATTCACAACACGAACGTAATTCAAATATAAGCGAATCAATATCAATAAGTAAGGGATATTTTATCTCAATGGGAATATCCAAAGAACATTTATCATTATTATCATTATCTTTGTTTCTATTATAAATATACGGAGCTAGTCGTTCTTTCTCTTTATTTATCCTCCTAACAATAAAAGGGAGAAATTCGAGGTTAAGGCTTATAGCAAATATGGTATTGCAAAATTCATCTTCTCTAAGTTTTTTTAGTTTATATTTTTTGTTTCTTTTTTCAGCATCATTAAAAGCATTCCAAATAGCATGGCTCCAATCATGATGAGTTGAGATATATCCTGTATATAATACTTTTTTAGGAAGTTTTTGTTTCATTTTCTCCCATTATACCCCACCATCCATCAAACCATAAAGGAAAAAGAAAAGGATAATACCCTATTCATTGCCCCATTCATATATTTATTACCCTATTCGTTTCCATTTCGCGGACTGTCCCTTGCCAAGACAGACAATTCGCTTTTCTTTCTGCAATTGCCTGAACACGACTCTGATCATATCCCTGCTGACACCAGGACATAATCTCTCAATATCAGATATGGCAAACTCTCCAACTTCCTTTTCAACCGCAGCAGTGATTATCTCTGTTTTTACCCCTCTTAGAGGCTTTATGCTTCCTGCGCGTTCTTCAAATTCCTTATATGCTCCAAGCACTATTCCAAGAAAATAATTGAACCATGGGGAAATATCATGCTTTGATTGGTGCCATTTTTGCGAACTCTTATTCAGTGATTCGTAATATGTTTCCTTTGACTGTTCAGTAATACGCTCAAGACTTATGTATTTAGTCACCTGATAATCATGCTGGTAGAGAGCCAATAATGTCAAAAGTCTGGATACTCTGCCATTACCATCTCTGAATGGGTGAATGCATAAGAAGTCAAGCACCAAACAGGCAACGGCATAGAGCTCAGGATACTTTAATTGATTGACGCTGTTTTCATACGCAAGGCATAGTTGTTCGATCATAGCCGGTATTTTACCTGAGCCTACGGGTTTAAAGATAATCTCAACACGGCCATCAGGATATTTGCGGATAATATCGTTGTCTTTCTCTTTCCATTTCCCTGCATCCCATACTTCACCACGGCACAAACGATGTAACTCTTTGATTGTCTCCGGCGTTATGCGAAGACTTGTGTTTTTTTTATGTATCAGATCAAGCGCCCTGCGATAACCCGCCACTTCTTCCTCGGGGCGATCATGCGGTTTGCTCCTGCCGATAATAAGAGGCTTAAGCCGATTACTCTCAATTGTCACGCCCTCAATACGATTGGATGATTCTGCGCTCTCAATAAGCGCCATCTCAACAAGTGATTTCAGAATCTGAGGGGACTGTTTTGTATATAATTCCTGTTTGCCTTTGCATTCGGAAATAGAATTCATTAACCATACAGCGCCCAAAGGCAGCTTAACAGTGTCGTCTTTAAAGGAATGCATATTTACCTCGTTTATTTGTGATTATACCCCACCATCCATCAAACCATAAAGGAAAAAGGGATGGATTTTTATGTCCCAAACACAATCTTTGATTTTTCAATACTAATATGTCTTAGGGGAACTCCTAGAAATAGGCTCTTTAAATCAAATAAAGGGTTTAGTTTTTTTGATACCAAAGGCAGTAACCACGAAGGAATTTTTATATTACCAAGTCTTGCATTTACCAGATATATCTCTACGGTAGCCCTATCCTTGATATTAAGTGTTCCGCTCATCTGAAAATTAATATCTCTGCCCAATAAATGCGCAGTTCCATCTAATTCCATGTTTTTGCCGGAACCGGTTAAATAGCAAGTGGTTACCTGCTTATTTGTACTTAAAATATGATTTGTAATATCCTCAATAGAGACCTCTACATATATATTATTGCTCTGCGCAGGTATAAGTTTATGATATAAGAAAAGAGCCTCCGGATTTATGCGGGCATCTTTCCATGTAAGCTTTATCAGCCCTTTAAATTTCCTGCCAAGTTTTATGCCGGAGGCAGTGCAGATAATATCTCCCAGCTTTCCTTCGTTTAAATCAAGTTTGTCCCCGGATGCTAATGTTATTTGGAACTCTTTGGGATTGCGCCATGCCCTTTCAAATATTGCTTTCAGATAAGCTTCAAGTTTTTTAGAATTTTTGTATGAATTAATATTTGCAGAAGCAAGGGTTATAGATGGTTTGAGACTTACTTTATATAATTTGAAGTTTAATTTTTTATGTCCATAAGCGTTATAAACATTGCTAATTTTATAATACGTCATTTGTGGATTTTTAGTGAATGCATCCTGAATTTTCTTAATCTGACCTGTATGTTCAAGCAGTAAATAAACTCCCTCATCTACACGGTCCCATATCTCCTCTGAGAACTTCCCAATAGGTATATCGTTGCTGAACTCCACTGGTCTAATGTTAAATCCTTTATTAAAGAAGTAGTAATATGCGTTTGACCATAACGACCTAGTATAATAGATGGTTGAAAATCTGTCTGCATTTGCAGAAAAATATTCTACTGTATTTTGAAACCCATCTTCATTATCCCATCTTGCACCAAATCCCAAATTCTTTATGCCATCCAGTGTTCCTGAGGTAAGATTGATAAGTAAGACAAGTCCCAAACCAAGAGCAAATATTGCTAATGAAGTGGGGGATTTTGTTTTAGTGAAAAATTGCAGAAGCAGAGATAGATATCTGGCTAACAATATGAATACAAACGGTATAATAAACATCAGATAATGAGGAGAGAATCCAAACCTGAACAATGTGAAAGTTCCAAGCATAAGTGCAATATATCCCCCAATACATAAGCTTATGATATTCTTAAATCTGTGCTTGTTTTTGAGATTCAGAATTTCGTAAGCAATTAATGCAGGAGCACTGATAAGAAAGAACATATTCACTACTGAGCTGTTAGTAAACTTTGAATACAGACTTAGCCAGTGAAAAAGTCTTGGTGTTAATTCTCCAGCCATAATTTTAAAAACTCCGCCTGTTGCGTTTACCTGAAATATAATGCCAAGTCTTGGATCTTCAAAGAATACTGCCCATATAAGCAGGCCCGCAAACACCATAGAGAAGCCAAAAACAAGTTTCATTAAAGGCTTCTTTATATAAAAACTAAATTCAGAATGCTTTGTTTGCACCCATTGCATGTATCTTAATATTATGGAAAATGCTCCAATAATCGGCATGGCAAGAACGCCGAATTGCTTTGCGCAAAAACACAGGCCAAGAAAAATACCAGCCCAGAATTCCTTATAGATACACAGAAAATATATAGAGAAAAGAAGCAGGCAGGCAAACAGAGTGTCTTCAAAAACCGTTGGCCCATAAAGTATGTTATACGGAGAAATTGCCATAAGAAAAGCAGCTATTCTTGCAGTGTTTTTATCAAAGCATTTGCAGCATATTTGATAAACAAGCCAGATGCTGATTAGGCTTGCAAAGAAATTCGGAAGTCTGGCAGTGTTATCTCCAAATCCGAATATTCTGAAAGATAATGCTGCAAGATAAGGAAGTAAAGGGGGCTTATCAACATCTTCAGCTTGAAAGAACCAGTCTCCTCTAAGAGCAATCTCAGCTCCTCTAAAACTGTATAAGGCTTCATCTCCATGAAAGTCTCCCAATCCAAACACACTTATGCGCAATAAAGCCCCAAGAATAAGAATTATTATCAGCAATAAATTTCTATTCTGATTCAGGGAGGTTAGTCTGGTAATTAATCTACGAAACGATATTTCAGAAGAGACCAAATTGCTATCACTCCATCTTTTTGCTTAATTTTTTTTCCTTCTTCATATGTGCGGGGATTGTATTTGATTGGTACTTCACAAATTTTATAACCCTTTTTTCTGACTTTTGCGGTGAATTCTGTACAGAACTCAAACCCAAAACATCTTAAATTAATATTATTCAGTACCTCTTTTTTGAACATTTTGTAACACGTTAATACATCTGTAACCAATGGAAGATAGAGAAGATTTGCTATCAGACTTACTAAAATATTTCCCAGATAATACTGAAAGTACATCATCTTGTTTCTGCCCTTAATCCTTGAGCCATATACAATCATAGCGCCGTTATCTATCTGTTTTAATAGTTTATAATATTCTTGTGGAGAATACTCCAGGTCAGCATCCTGCACAACTACAACATCCCCATCAACATATTTGAATCCTGTTCTAAGCGCAGCACCTTTGCCCTTATGCTGTTTATGAAAGAAAACCCTGAGATTTTGGTATTGAGAAACCAGTTCTTTAAGTATTTCACGTGTTCCGTCAGTAGATACATTATCCACAATTATAATCTCTTTATTGATATCCAGCGCATATACTCTTTTTACAATCTCTCTGATAGTATCCTTTTCATTATAGCACGGAATAACAACTGAGAGTTTCATAGCCTTTGCTCCCTGCAATGCATCTTATACTTCCAGATCAATATACCGGCTAAAATTACAATGCTTATAAATATCCAGATATATTTGCCCATAAAAGATAGCGTAAATGAGCTGTGCCATATTCTTTCTATGACAGTCTTGAAAGGAATATGCTCCCTGAATATATACAAATAATCCCATATATACTGCCCCTCGTATGAGTTGCACTGCTTATTATAATATACCAGATTCGCCTTTGTCAGCAAAAAAAGACAGTATGAATATATAGCTGAGAGACCTATCAGACTTTTAATTAAACAGGTCTTTTTATATCTATCAAGGAATGCGCACAAGCCTAGTCCTAAAAATGGGATTGTGCAAGTTAAATATCTTTGAGCGTAGCATCCTCCGGCATTATATTCTTTTCTCATTCCATAAATAAGAGCTATTAATAAGAAATTAACCAGAGCTATTATACCTGCTAAAGATAGCTTTTTATCTCTATTTTTAATAAGAAATGTAAGACCGATAAAAGAAAGTGTAAAGCACGGGAACCACAGCAGAAAGCCGTGATCAACCGAAAACAAAAGGTTTATAACAGGCGGAGGTATTTTTAGTATGCCTATCCACCCATAACCGCCGTATCCTGCCTCAAACCATGAGCCGAACTGCGTATGGCACTGATATATAGAGAGGGAAAATACTACAACCAGCGGCGCTGTATAAATGACTATATTCTTTATGATTGCTGATATTCTCAATCCTTTATAACAGAGAATAAGCGCAAGAAGATATGGAAAAAACAGCAAGCCATTTACATATCTTGTCCATGCGGAAAGAGCAACACAAAGTCCAAGAATAAATGCTAAGAACGTGCTTTTTCCCCCTTTGGCTATCCTTTTCCTTAACAGTATAAATACATAAAAGGATAACGTGACTAAGAAGGTGCTTGTTGCGTGGCTGAAACCGTTTGTCGCATAATAGAGAAGAGGGCTTGCAAAAAAGCACACAAGTGTTGTAAACAGGCTGATGCCTCTTGAAAAATTTAATTCAATAAGAATGTTAAACAAGATTATCATAGCAAGTATTGCATATATATTGTGAGCAAGGATCACAGATGATATATTCAGGAATTTTCTGGAACTCAGCCCCTTATAAGGTAGCGTGCGGGGATTATTACTAAAGGAAGGGGGATTGAATTTAATGAATTTTGCCACAACTTGCGAAACTAAATAAAAAGGTGCGTCAAGAAGAGTCATGCCAAGGGGATAACCAGTTACCCATCTTCCTGTTTTCTCGCAGTATTGAGTTCCATTCCCATTCCAGCCATACATATTGTTGCCGAGGTCAAGGTCTCTATCTTCAATAATAGATTCAAGATTTGCAAAATGCCCCCAGCCATCATTTCCACCAAGCCCGTCTTCAAATATGAAACAATGCAGGCCAAGAACAAGTATAAGGAAAACAAGTTCCCATGAAAGGTATTTTTTCTTACTCATCATTCTTTTTGAAGTATACACAATATAAACTCTTTGCACAAACTTGTTTCACGATGTAGAATACATAGCTGAATTTTATCATATAAGTAAAACTGGAAAATACAGGAGAAATAAAAATGGCCAGGGTACTTGTTACAGGAGGTGGAGGATTTATAGGGTCTCATTTAACTGAGAAGCTTGTTGAATTAGGCCATGAAGTAACAGTTATTGACAATCTATCGCATGGAAATCTGGAGAATCTTGAATCAGTTGCTAAAAAGATTAACTTACTTAACGAAGATATTCTTAATCCTGATGTCTTACAAAAGGTTACTGGGGGCAAGGAATACATCTTCCATTTAGCTGCAAACACATCTATAAACAAAAGTCTTGAGAAACCATCATGGAGCGCAGAATTAAATATAATGACTACGATCAGACTGCTGGAGACTGCAGTAAGGCACAAGGTAAGGCGAGTGATATTTTCTTCAAGCGCTTCTGTTTACGGGTATGCTAAAATTCTTCCTGTAAAGGAGACAATGCCGGTAGCTCCTGCATCTCCATATGCCTTAGAAAAAGTAACAGGAGAAAACTATATGAAGTTGTTTGCAGAATTGTACGACATCGATACTGTGTCTTTAAGGTATTTCAATGTGTTTGGACCGCGTCAAAATCCTGATCTTCCTCATCCAGGAGGAGTGACTATTGTAATCAATCAAATTCGTAAAACTGGCTCTTCTCAATTGCAGGGTGACGGAATGCAAACGCGGGATATGATTTATGTTGGGAATATAGTAAATGCAAACATTCTTGCAATGGAAAAACAGTCTGATTCAAAAGGGGCTGCATATAATATTTGCACAGGCAAGTCTATATCAATAGCAGAGCTTCATAATAAGATTTCCAAGTTTATGAAAACTGATTCATCCAGAGAATATCTGCCTTTACCAGAGGGAAATATAATAGATTCTAAAGGCGATCCTGCATTGGCTAAAGCTGAGCTGGGTTTTGAAGCAGAAATTGATTTGGATGAAGGACTAAAAAGAACAATTGATTGGAGCAATGACAAAAATGCTTAGACAAGGGGTTTCAACCCCTTGTTCAATATTCCAGATTTTCTTATTTTCGTTCTTGCTATTAGCCAGTACCTGCGGATTTGCTCAATCTAAAATTGTGAGAGTATTGGTCTTTAAATCCAGCACTTCGCTCACACTTTCTTCTCAAGGACCTGTTGTTATAAAAGCGGGGGATAATGTCTTAAAAAGAGAAAAGAGATTGGAAGAAATCGTTTTAAAACGCAAAAGCAATGCCGTAAGGTTTGGAAGAGGTGAATACGAAACATTAGATTTTATATCAAATGGATTCCCTATATCAGTGAATAACATTGCGTACAGTGGGAATATTAAAATAAGCGTTGCTCAGGAACAGCTTTCTGCCGTCAATTATGTTGATATAGAGGGCTATTTGAAGAGTGTTGTCCCGTCCGAGATGTTTTCCACATGGCCTATGGAGGCCTTAAAAGCACAGGCGGTTGTAGCGCGCACATATGCGCTTTATCACATGGCTGGCCCGAGCAAAGAGTATGACTTATGTTCAGAGGCAAAATCTCAGATGTATAAAGGCGTATGTTCCGAGAGCAGCAACTCTAATATGGCTGTGTATTTAACAGAAAAAATGTGCCTGTATGACAATAAGAAACTGGTTCCCACTTATTTTCACTCAACATGCGGCGGTAATACGATTAATGCAGATAGTATATGGGAAAAGGCTCTGGATTCCATAGAGGGCGTTGATTGCAAATTCTGTAAGGACTCACCTCATTATAAATGGAAAAAATCAATAGGAAGAATAAAACTCGGAAAAATTCTGAGCAAAAAAGGTTTCAAGATAGGTAAAATAAAAAAGATAAGACTTGAAAAAGGCAAACCTTATAGGATTTTCATAGAAGATAAATATGGGAAATCGCAAGTATTGAATGTAGCTAAATTTAGAATGCTTGTTGGGTCTGAGATAGTTAGAAGTAGTAATTTTAGAGTTAAAGTCGGATGGTTTAGAGTGAAGTTCAAAGGAAACGGATGGGGCCATTGTGTAGGGTTGTGCCAGTGGGGAGCACACGGAATGGCTCTTAAAGGATATAGCTGTGAGCAGATTCTGCAGCATTATTATCCTAACCTTGATCTAAAAAGAATGTTTTAAATGCATATTTCTCTTTTTGATTATTCTCTTCCGGAGAAACTGGTTGCGCAATATCCTGCCTCTCAACGTGACAAATCCAGATTAATGATTATTAGCAGAGAAACTGGAGATATTACTCATAGTTCTTTTTCTAATATAGTTGATTATCTTTCCAAAGATGATTTGTTAGTCATAAACAACACAAAGGTGATACATGCCAGATTGAGAGGGATAAAAGAAGCTACAGGAGCCCACATAGAAATACTGCTGGTCAGAGATTTGGGTAATAATGTATGGAACGTACTTGCAAAGCCGTCAAAAAGGCTAAAGATAGGAACAATTATTAATTGCAGTAAGAATCTTTCTGCGGAAGTCATAGAAAAGAATAATGACGGTATAGTAAGGCTTAAGTTCAGTTTCACAGGTAATTTCATGGAAATTCTGTCTAAAATTGGCCAGGTTCCTCTTCCTCCATATATAAGAAGGGCAAGTATCAAATCCTATGACACCAGAAGATATCAGACAGTTTATGCTAAAGAAGCTGGATCTATTGCTGCGCCAACTGCAGGACTGCATTTTACAAAAAGTTTGTTAAAAAAGATTAAAGAAAAGGGAATTCGAATTGCTGAAGTAACACTTCATGTGAGCGTTGACACATTCAAGCCTGTTACAGAGACAGAAATAGAAAAACACAGGATGCAGTCAGAATATTATGAGATAAAAAAAGAGACATTTTTTACAGTAAAAAAAGCTATACAGGAGCAAAAGAGGATAGTAGCAGTTGGAACAACAAGTGTGAGAGTTCTTGAATCAGTGAATTTTGATGCTGATAATCCAGAGAAAGATCTTTCAGCATGGACGGACCTTTTTATATATCCCGGATATAAATTTAAAGCAGTGAATGCTATTATTACAAATTTTCATCTTCCAAAGTCAACGCTATTAATCTTAATACATGCTTTTGCGGGCAGAAAACTTATAACAAAGACATACAAAGAGGCAATTAAAAAGGAGTACAGGTTCTATAGTTATGGAGATGTGACGTTTGTCACATAATAACTTGACAATCAATAGCCAATAACTATAATGCCAGCGATGAATTAAGAAATTGGGAGGAAGCATGAAGCTTGGTGGAAAAACAGCAGTTGTAACTGGTGCAGCTCAGGGTATTGGAAAGGAAATAGCGTGTAGCCTGGCAAAAGAGGGCGCAAATGTTGTAGTTTCCGATATAGATCTTGAACTTGCAGAACAAACAGCAGCCGAGATAAGAAAAATGGGAAGAGAAACGCTGGTTATAAAAGCTGATGTTTCTATGCCAGAGGAAGCTGCAAACATTATAGAAAAAACGATTGACAAATTAGGAAGCCTGGATATACTCATCAACAATGCCGGAATAACTAGGGACAACTTTATTTTACGCATGAAGGATGAGGACTGGGATAAGGTGTTAGCAATAAATCTTAAGGGGACATTTAACTGTATTAAAGCGGCTGCAAAAGTTATGTTAAAGCAAAGAAAAGGCAAAATAGTAAACATAGCATCCATTATAGGGTTAATAGGCAATGCTGGGCAGGCGAATTATGCTGCCTCTAAAGCAGGTGTAATTGCCCTAACCAAGTCCGCTGCCAAAGAATTCGGCTCAAGAGGAATAACTGTTAATGCTATAGCACCTGGTTTTATAAGCACAAGAATGACAGAAGTGCTTAAAGAAGATACAAAGCAAAAAATGCTGGGCAATATTCCTCTAGGTAGATTTGGCTTACCCACTGATGTTGCAAATCTTGTTTTATTTCTTGTCTCTGATGAAGCAAATTACATCACAGGACAGGTAATTAATGTAGACGGTGGAATGGTAACTTGAAGTTTTCAAAAAAAGGAGGAGATTGAGTATGTCAAGTGAAAAAAGAGTGAAAGAGATTATTGTTGAACAGCTTGGTGTAAAGCCGGAAGAGGTTACTAATGAGGCATCATTTGTTGATGATTTAGGCGCAGATTCATTAGATACAGTAGAACTTGTTATGGCACTTGAAGAGGAATTTGACATTGAAATACCTGACGAAGATGCGGAAAAGATTGTTACAGTTGCCGATGCGACAAACTACATAGATAAGCACGTCCAGTAAAAAAATCAAATTCGAAGCACGAAACACTAAATACGAAACAATATCAAATGACCAAAATACAAATGTTCAAAACGATGTTTTGAATTTAGAAAATTTGAATTTAGGGTTTGTTTCGAGTTTCGGATTTAGAATTTCGGATTTTGTTTGATATTGTGGTTCTTAAATTAAGGATCCAGTCATGGAGAAAAACAGAGTTGCTATAACAGGTATAGGAGCAGTAACACCTGTTGGTAATAATCCTGATATTTTTTGGAAGAACATATGCGATGGAAAGAGCGGGGTAGATCGCATCAGCTTGTTTGATCCGTCAGATTTTGATAGCAAGATAGCTGGACAGATTAAAGATTTTGATTCTTCTATGTATCTTGGCCAAAAAGATATAAAAAGGATGGATCGTTTTGTGCAATTTGCTGTTGCCTGTAGTAAAATGGCTTTAGAGAATAGTGGATTAGATACAGATAAAGAGGATAAGAGCAGAATAGGTGTTCTTATAGGTTCTGGGATTGGCGGATTAAAGGTAATTGAAGATCAGCACAATGTGCTCTTGCAGAAAGGCCCTTCAAGGGTATCTCCTTTTCTTATTCCGATGTTGATAATAGACATGGCTAGTGGACAAGTTGCAATTCAATTTGGGCTTAAAGGTCCGAATTTTGCGATTGCTACTGCGTGCGCTTCCGGCTCTCATGCAATAGGAGAGGCTTTTAGGATTATTCAAAGAGGAGAAGCAGATATAATGATAGCAGGGGGAACAGAGACTGCAATAACTCCTATTGGTGTTGCCGGCTTCTGTAAGATGAAGGCTCTTTCTACAAGAAATGATAAGCCTGAGAAGGCAAGCAGACCATTTGACAGGGATAGAGATGGTTTCGTAATTGGGGAAGGAGCAGGTATTCTGCTTCTTGAAGATTTGGATCATGCAACAAGGAGAGGTGCATACATTTATGCAGAATTAGCAGGTTTTGGTATGACTGCTGATGCATATCATATAACGTCTCCATCCCCTGAGGGTGAGGGAGCTGCGCAAGCAATGAAATTGGCTTTGGACGATGCAGCGCTGAATCCTGAAGATATTGATTACATTAATGCGCATGGCACTTCAACCCCTTTCAATGACAGATGTGAGACAAAGGCTATTAAAACTGTATTCGGCAAGTATGCAAAAAACATACCTGTGAGTTCAACGAAATCTATGACGGGTCATCTTTTAGGAGCGAGTGGAGGGGTTGAATTGATAGCATGTGTCTTAAGCATAAAGCATGGCATTATTACTCCAACTATAAACTATGAAAATCCGGATCCTGAATGCGATCTTGATTATGTGCCTAATACTGCGAGAGAATGCAAGATTCAATATGCAATGTCAAATTCATTTGGTTTTGGTGGCCATAATTCAGCTTTAGTTGTAAAAGAGTATTAAAAAAAGGAGATAGACATATGGATTTTAGTTTAACAGAAGAACAGCAGATGATGCTTGAGGAAGTTAAGAGAGTTTGTGAAGAAAAAATAGCTCCCAGAGCAGAAGAGGTTGACGAAAAAGGCGAATTCCCGCAAGAGAACATTGATCTTTTGGCCAATATGGATTTACTTGGGCTTGTTATCCCTGAGGAATATGGCGGTCTTGGCATGGGTTTTTTAACATGGGCTCTTGTTGCTGAGGAGATTTCAAAAGCATGTGGAACAACAGGTCTTATTTTCGGAGCTAATCTGCTTTGCGTGTATCCATTGATAACTTTTGGCACAGAAGAGCAAAAGAAAAAATATCTGCCGTCTCTGGCAAAGAACAAACTCGCAGCGTTTGCGCTTACTGAGCCGGAAGCAGGCTCTGACGCTGGAAACGTTAAGACAACCGCAAAACTTGATGGGGATCATTACATAATAAATGGCAGGAAGATCTTTAATACGAATGGGGGAGAGGCAAGCACCTATATTATTATTGCAGCCACACATCCGAATCAGGGTCCTCGAGGCCTGAGCGCGTTCATAGTTGAAGCAGATACACAGGGATTTACAATAGGGCAAAAGTTTAACAAGATGGGGTTCAGTGCACTTCCGAATGTAGAACTTGTTTTTGATGATTGCAAGGTGCCAAAAGAAAATCTATTATTAAAAGAAAGACGTGGTTTTCGAGTTGCAATGGAAACATTTGATGCGGGCAGAATCGGGGTTGGCATAGGCGCGCTTGGCATTGCTGAGGCAGCGTTCGAAGCCGCTCTCAAATACGCAAAGGAAAGAGTGCAATTTGGAAAGCCGATAGCCTCTTTTCAGGCGATTCAACATATTTTAGCTGATATGGCAACAGAGATTGAGGCAGTAAAATTAATACTTTATAAATCAGCATGGCTTAAGGACCAGAATCAGCCTTTTGAAAAATATGCTTCAATGGGAAAACTAAAGGCTTCAGAAGTTGCTATGCACGTATCTACAAAAGCTGTGCAGGTTTTTGGCGGATACGGATATATGAAGGAATATCCTGTGCAGAGGTATATGAGAGAAGCCAAACTGTTTGAAATAATAGAAGGCACATCTGAAATCCAGCGCAGTGTTATTGCAAACTTTTTATTAAAGGGACGTTAAATCATGCAGTTCATTGTTTGTATAAAACAAGTTCCTGATACTGAAGAGATAAACAATGTTAAAATAGATTCCCAGACAAACACAATGATTAGAGAGGGGATAAAGAATATTATAAACCCCTTTGATGAGAATGCAATTGAGGAAGCTCTTAAGTTAAGAGAAAAATATGGAGGCAAGGTCACCGTTATCAGTATGGGGCCTCCACAGGTAGAGGCTGCACTTAGATCTGCTCTGGCAATGGGTGCAGATGAAGCGATACTTATTTGCGATAGAGCATTTGCTGGTTCGGATACACTTGCTACATCATACACATTAGCTCAAGCCATAAATAAAATAAGTAAGTTTGACGTTGTGTTATTTGGTAAACAGGCTATAGATGGTGATACTGCTCAAGTTGGACCTGGTGTTGCAGAACAGCTCGGTATAGCGCAAATAACATATGCTCGAAAAATAGAGATTAATGACAATATATTAAGGGCTGAGAGAGCATTAGAGAATTCTTTTGAGGTTGTAGAGGTAAAGCTTCCATGCGCGGTAACAGTTACAAAAGAGATTAATGAACCACGTTATGCTTCGATGAAGGGTCTTCTTATGGCAAGGAAAAAACAGATTCATGTTTGGAGCGCTGAGGACTTGGATGTTGATAAGGACAAGATAGGGCTGGATGGTTCCCCTACTCAGGTAGTTAAAATATTCACTCCACAGATAAAACATGAAGGTGAAATTCTGGATGGGACATCTTCAGAAGTTGTAGATAAACTTGTTTCAAAATTAACAGAACATAAGCTTTTCTAATCTTTCTATTTCTCGTAATTTCATGTTGTTTTTGACCAATGCAATTTTCCCAATATGTTATGGACTCATATATTTGATTTCAAATAAGGCTGGCTCTATAATAGGTTTATAATGTAATATACAGGCAAACATGAAAAAACTAGTTATAATTTCAGCAGCGTTATTGTTTCTTATCTTAATTCTTACCAACAGAGCTCCTAAGAGAGGTTTTATAGCTCCTGGTCCAGAAGTCAGCGTGAAACCTTCTTCAACTAAACTACTGTATGACTTCGAAGATGGTGATGAAGGATGGGTGGCTGAATCCGGTGCTTGCCTAGCTTCAAGCAGTGATTACTCTACTCAGGGTAAAAGTTCTCTTAAGGTATCTGTTACCCTTCAGGACGAGATTAACTTAAAAAAGCTCTGTCATGCTAACTGGCTTGGGTGGGACAGGTTAGTTTTTGACATTTTACTACCTCGAAATGTTCCTGAAGGGATACAAGTACTTTTATGTCTCAAGGATGATGAGGATTTCTGGTACCAGAATACTCGCCCTTTCAGGCTCAAAAAAGGCTGGAATAATCTTTATGTGGATATCTCCAGCCAGAGCCATCAATGGAGTCCTAGGGGACATTTTAAGCCATGGAGCGGTTATGTTGCCCAGGAAGTTAAAGAACTGCGTATGAAACTTCTAAAAAAAATTTCTTATTCTGGTTCGATATACATCGACAATATTCACCTGACAAAACTGAAAGATACAGATGAGGAATTTACAAAGACCAAGCTGTATAATCTTAGAGTTAATTCTTCTCCGGTAAAACAGTATGAAAAATTTGAAATTAGTTTTGACCTATCAAGAGTATATGCTAATCCTTTTGATCCTGAATTAATAGACATAACTGCCTATTTCATCTCCCCCAGCGGGATAATTTCCTCTATCCCAGGCTTTTTCTACCAACCCTATTCCCGCAAATTAGCAGAAGGAAAAGAATATATTTGTCCCGTAGGGAATGCTTTCTGGATGGTGAGATTTAGTCCTGTTGAGGCTGGAAAGTACAGTTATTACTTAGTAGTCAAAGACGGCAATACCCTGAAAACAAAAAAATATCATTTTGAATCCGTCCGCTCTGAAAGCAAAGGATTTGTCAGAGTAAGTTCAAAAGATAAACAATATTTTGAGTTTGACGATAGCAGTTTTTACTATCCCATAGGTTTAAATATCATTTCTCCCTGGGATACTCCTTACGGGCAGAATTATGTTCCCAGTTTACCGATAGGCAAGGGCACTTATGCTTATGATGAATATTTCAATAAATTAGCTCAGAACAAAGCTAACTTTATCCGAATGTGGATGGCCCACTGGTGGCTTGCCTTGGAGTGGAACAGAGAATATGGGCCCTTCCATGGACTTGGCAGATACAGTCTCCAAAATGCCTGGCGAATGGACCATATTCTGGAAACGGCAGAAGAGAAAAACATATATATACTCCTAACCATTAATAACCATACTCAGCTAACCCATCACGAAAAAGGCTGGGAGCGTAATCCCTATAACACTACCAATGGTGGTTTTATCGCCAACCCTCAGGAGTACTTTACTAACTTAAAGTCAGTGGACTTATTTAAAAATAAAATGCGTTACATTGTCGCACGCTGGGGATACTCTCCATATATCTTTGCCTGGAATTTCTGGAGTGAAATAGATCTCACTATTGGGTATAAAAATAACCCCAAACATCAAAAACTAGTCCGCGAATGGCATAAGAAAATGGCTCGATTTGTACGGCAGCTAGATCCATGGGCTCATATAATTTCAACTCATTATTGTCAACACTCAAAGGCAGTGCATCTTCTTGATCTTCCAGAGATTGATTTTACCCACAGTAATGCATGGACTAACAATGACGGGTTGCCAGATTCACAGGTAATGGCAATCAGGCAGTACTACCAGGCTATGAAGATGTTTAACAAACCCATATTTATTTCCGAGTTCGGCGGCCATTGGGCAGGCAGTCCTCCTGACATAATGGCTCGGGATCTGCATACAGGGCTCTGGGCTAATTTTATGTGTCCTCTGGCTGCTAGTCCTCTCTTCTGGTGGTGGAATTTTGTAGAAGAAAACAACCTGTATTTTCACTATAAAGCCCTAGCTGAGTTTGCTGCCGGAGAAGAACGCAGAAATAAGAATTTAGAGATGAAAGAAATTTCTCTGGTTGATGAAAGCGGATACCTGAGAGCACAATGTCTGGGCAATAAAGATACTGCGTATGTCTGGGTATATAGTTTCTTAAGTGCGTTAAGAATTCCTAATGAGGAAAGAATAATGAAGAATGCCACTATCATTCTAGAAGACATACTTGAAGGTAGTTATGCCGTAGAGTTCTGGGATACTTATAATGGAATTATCACAGACATGAAAGAAATTGCTACAGTTGAGGGCAAATTAACCGTAAAACTTCCGGATATCAGCAAAGATATGGCTTTAAAGATTAAGCTGAAAGCAAAATAAATGTTCAAACTCAGGATTTGCACAGAATGGATTAGAGTTTACCTGGCATTTTTGTTAGGCATTTTTTCTCTGGCTCTGAACGTTTATGCATCAGAGAGTGAATGGTGGAATACAGACTGGAAATACAGGAGCAAGCTGGTGGTTTTAACTCATGGGCTCAAGACTGATATAGATACTGCTTCTTTCTTGTTCTATCCCGTGGGGAGAGTAAATAAGAATCTGTCCGATATCCGGATAATTGATGAGCAGGGAAGGCAGACTCCTTATAAAGTCAGCTCCAATGAGGAAGAAAATCTGATTATAGACTTCAAGGTGGATAATGCCTCCAAGTGTGAATACTATATGTATTTCGGAAATCCGAAAGCAGAAAAAATTGAGTATATGTTGAGACCAACCGCTAGCGGTTTGTTCCTGGAAACCAGAGAAAAAGCACGTAGTTCCCATCCCCGGGATTGGTCCCAAATGCAGACATTAATCCAGCAAAGCACTAAGATTTACGGCAAGGGCCCTCGCTGCCAAATCGATGACCTGGAGAACCCTTTTGGTTCTAATGAAAATTATCTCAGTATCTATCGTGGGACTATTTTCTGTCCGCTGGATGGCAAATATGGATTTGCCACTAACTCTGATGATGCCTCATTTTTGTTAGTTGATGGCAAGTTAGCAGTAAGCTGGCCTGGCGGGCATGAAAAGGAAGGTAAAGGACGACCCTTGATAGATAAATGGACTCACCAGGGAGAAATCTATTTAGAGAAAGGAGTACATCTTATCCAGTATTATCAAGAAGAGGGTACTGGCACACAACTATCACGGGCTGGATGGAAGAAACCCGGAGACAAAGACTTTATGATTATTCCGAAGGAGGCATTTATTGACAAATTAAAAGCCAGACAGGCTAGTCTTCAAGCCTATGGAAAACCTCTAAATGCTTTCTTCTTTACAGAGGAAAAAGAAAGCATGCGTTTTAATAGACAAACTCAGGAGTTGATATCTTTTCAATTTCAGGATGCTTCTATAAGTAAGGATAGCGGAACCCTTTCCTATCAATGGGACTTTGGGGATGGAAGTACCAGTAGCGAGAGGAATCCTCTGCATATTTACCCGGCTGACAGTATCTATAAAGTAAGATTACAGGTTAAAAATGTTGAAGACCTCATGGATATCTATGAGAAATATATTCAGGTACATCCCCGGAGTCAGCCGAAAAGCATCCAGCTGGAATGGAGAGTTACTAACACCCTGAATATATTCTACCCGCAGGAACTACTTCAGTTAGGGGTCTGGATAAAAAACTATTCTGATACTGGCGCTAAGCTTAAGCTCGTCTGGGAATCTCTGGATAATAGGGGAGATAAGATTAAACAGGGTTCTAGGGAACTCGTTCTGGAACCGAATCAGGCAGAAAAGGTGGATATTCCTCCGGCCCGATTTATTAAAGATAAAAGTATGGATTTTTATCTGAGTTACGGCGGTAATATAATAACAAAAAAGAAAATAGAATTTTTAGATGTGGGTTCTGAGTTTAAAGGTCTAAGAATCGTGGAGGGTCACATAGAGGATTCAGAAAATAGCTTGGTGCTCTTTCGCATCAGCCAGACAAAAGCTCCTGCTTATCGTCCCCATCGTACTCAAAATAAAGCAAATATTGTTATACTGGGAGCTTCTTTTTACAATAAAGACGATAATGATAACTGCTGGAAAATACTTTCAGGATTACTGAAGAATTATTATGGGAATAAAGTTAAGGTAAACCTCAACTATGTAGAGATTTCAGAGGATGCACAAGTTAGTTCAGGTCTTCTGGGAATATGCCGATTAGAAGAAGCTATTAAACAGAATCCGGACCTGGTCCTGTTTTCCCTGGGAATGAATGAGGTTATTAGTCATCTTTCTCTGGGGGAATTCAAGCGCTGTTTAACCTTTCTTACCACAGCTATTAAATCCCGTGGGATACGCACTGTACTGGTAATTCCTCCACCGGTTATTGATAAAGTGATTTTTTCTATGGATATAGCCATAGCTGTGAAAGAAGTGGGATTAAGGCAGGCGGTTGAAATGGTTGACCTTTTCAGCGCTTTTCCCAGGGAAGAGACTGCCCTTTCTCTGCTCTATCAATCTGATTTTTGTGAAAAAGTTCACCTTTTATATCCCCGCAGAGCTGGGCAGAGTTTAATAGCTAAACAAATCTTTGAAACAGTGAAGAAAAATGTCCCCAAACCAGAAAAATAAGCACCTAGTCACGCACGAGCTTTTTCATAAGCATCCGGAAGAGAGTGCCTGTCGCACTCTGACAGGAAGGCAGTGGATTATTCTCATCAGTTTATCAGTTTTACTGCTGGTATTCCTCATGGTATCACCTTCCAGATGCCTTATTCTGGCGAATTTTCTGGCAGTAACTTTCTATATTCTCTTCTCTCTCTATAAATTTTTCCTTATTAATCTGTCAATAATGAAGAAAAAAGAGATAGAAGTTTCTGCAGGAGAAATAGAAGCATTGCCTGATGAAAAGCTGCCTGTCTATACCATTCTGGTTCCCTTATACAAAGAAACTGAACTGTTAAAACAGATAACTACCTCTATTAATAAGCTTGACTATCCCAAGGATAAACTGGATGTAAAGTTGCTCCTGGAGGAGGATGACAGAGAAACCATAGAATTTACCCAGAAGCTGAGCTTGGACAGCCATTTCAAGAGAGTGATTGTTCCCCACTCTATTCCCAAGACCAAACCTAAAGCTTGTAATCTGGGGCTTTCCGAGGCTCAGGGAGAATTTCTTGTAATTTACGATGCTGAAGACGTGCCCGAATCCGACCAGCTAAAGAAGGCCATACTGGCATTCAGGAAGGTACCTGATGAGGTTATCTGTCTGCAGGCAAAGCTGAATTTTTATAACCAGCGGCAGAACTGGCTTACCAGATGGTTCACTACTGAATACTCCATGTGGTTTGATCTTTATCTGCCGGGCCTGGGAGATTTTGATGCCCCTATTCCCTTAGGTGGTACCTCCAATCACTTCAAGACAGACAAGCTCAAAGAACTGTGTGGATGGGATCCTTATAACGTAGCGGAAGACTGCGATCTGGGAATCAGACTTCATAAGAGGGGATATCGTACCCAGATGTTAGATTCCACTACCTGGGAAGAAGCTTGCAGTAACCTGAAATACTGGATTCGCCAGAGATCCCGCTGGGTAAAGGGATATATTCAAACATATTTAGTAAATAATCGTCATCCTGTCAGTCTCCTTAAAAAACTGGGTATAAAAAATTATCTCAATTTTCACATGATTGTTGGAGGGATGTTTTTCTGTTTTTTAATGAATCCCTTTTACTGGCTGTTGACTTTGCTGTGGTTTCTTACCCGCTGGCAGGAGCTGGCTATCTTCTTCCCGCCGGCAGTATTTCTTCTTGGAGCACTGTGCCTTTTTGTGGGTAATTTCGTCTTTATCTATACATGTGCCATAGGAGCCTATAAAAGAGGTTATTATGATTTGGTGAAATATGCACTGATAATTCCGCCTTATTGGGCATTAATAAGTATAGGAGCGTGGAAAGGCTTCATACAGCTGATAACCAGACCATTCTACTGGGAAAAGACCCGGCACGGTTTTTTTCAGGAAAATAAGAGAGAAAATTGAGAATCTCTAAAACTAAATTTATGGAAAACCAGGTTATATTCCTGGCTGTTTTTGCTTTCAATTTAATTATTGCTTATTTCCTGGTCTTCAAATTTGGCTATGTTGCAGAGGAGGCAATCATTCGCACCGGCCAGGCTCTTGATTTAATCAATGGCTATAATAGAGGCAGACAGAGTCTGATATGTTCAGTATGGTGGTTACCTCTGCCTACTTTTATTCAGTTGCCTCTGGCTTTTTGCAGGTTTCATCTCCATAAGCTCTTCCTGAATAATATAATATCCAGTTTCTTCGCTGCCGGTACTATAGTCTTCTTAAATATGCTGTTCAAACACTGCGAATTAGACCGGCTCTACCGCTACCTGCTTTTGGCTGTTTTTCAGTTCACTCCTTTAATTCTCTTCTACTCTTCTAACGGTACCAGCCAGATGATATTTGTGCTATTTCTAGTAGCCTCACTCTATTATTTGCTAAGCTGGTTAAAAGAAAATGGTTTGAGAGATTTTCTGTTTATGACGTTAAATACTTCCCTACTCTGTTTAATCAGGCTGGAAGGATTTTTTTATGCTCTAGCTATCCTGGCTATTGTTGTCGTAGTATCATTTCATCAGAAATATCAGCGTTCCCGGAAAGAAGGTCTCCTGCTTCTCTATCTTGCTCCAACTGGCTATCTGATCTCGCTCTGGTTTCTTTTTAACTGGCTGATAATGGGGGACTTGCTCTATTTTTTGAGAGGAATATTTTCTGGAGGAGGACAGTTGGAAAATCCATTGCTCAACTTTGTTATTATTTTACCTTTCGTTTTTATCCTATGGGCCAAGTTCCTTGAACTACAGGAAAAGAATAATCATTCCTATACTCTAAAGAAGTATATTTTTCTTATTCTCCTGATTGCCAGCTTGTTTTCAGGTCGAGCTCTTCATCTAATTAAAAAAGAGGTGAACTGGGCGGGTAGGCATGAGCAAGAAATGGCGGAAATTGGAGCATATCTGGCTAAATATAAAGCGAATAGCCAGGTTTTAGTTACTGATTTTCAGGGTTACTTATTTAAATATTATGGCAGTGGGACCTATTTACTTACTCATTGCTTTGACTTTGACTTAGAAAAAATTCCTCCGGGTGATGAACCAGTTTATCTACTGGTTTCCCGTCCTGAAGACAAAGCTGGTTTTGGAAGTATCCACTGGAAATATCCTAACATTTATAATGAGGGTACCAAGTTTACTATGCTGGACCGGGATTTTGCCACCTGGCGGCTTTTTAGAGTAATTCGCGTTGATGGCAAGCTCATGGATGAAAGATAAACAATAGCTGGAATTCTTATTCTTAAATATGATAGATTAGGATTGAAATGAAAAGAAGAAATCCATTCAAACCAGTGGCGTTAAAGCATGGGTTCACGCTTTTGGAGCTTTTGGTTGTTATAGGCATAATTGCCGTACTTGCCAGCATACTTTTGCCTGTAGTAAACAGGGCTAGGGAAGAAGGGCGCAAGACGGCATGCATACAAACCATGAGACAGATTTATCTGGCTGTATCAATGTATAAGGATGACTACAATAATTATCTGCCTCCCTGGCTTTCTAATTTATATCCAAGTTACATCGGCACTAACAAAAAAATTTACCTTTGTCTCAGCGATACTTCAAAAGGAACAGAGGGTGGAAAACCTGATTGGCACCAGGATCAATACTCAGAGACGGATGATACCAGTTCAAATACTACCGCTCCAGGTCGTGACCCGCAAATTACCGCCTGCAGTTATCTCTATGAGTTCTGTGGTGCTACTTGTACATGGTTTGAAAACAGTTATGTCTCAAGTTCATCTGAGTTTATCGAAGCTGATACAAATAATGATGGTACAGTAACATGGAATGAAGCGAAGAAATGGCAGATGAAAAGTTATATGGGACCCAAAATTCCTATTGTGAGGTGTTTCTGGCATACCAGATCACCTTTAACAAATGATGATATTGTTTTGAATATGAGCTATGATGGAAACTTAACTATAAGCGGCCCTGAATGGGAAACCACTACTCATTAGAGGAGGTTCCAGGTTATTCCAAATAGCTGATTTTTGCGGCAATATCTCTGTTGAAAGAAGGTATGGCGATAAGCAGGCTACCATCAGCGCATTTTATCTCTTCTTTTTTCAAAATTATGCCCTGATAGGTATCCCACCAGTATATCAGATAGTTGCCGGTTCTCAGGCCAAGTATCTCTCCATTAAGCGCATGCATTCTTTTATCGCTTTTATTCTGGATCCACAGTAACAAATTGGTGTTATCTTTGTTAACCAGAGCATGAGTTCTTACAAGAATAGACGGGGTGGAATTTCCAGGATGATAACACTTAATTTGCCTGAACTGATAGTTTTCCTTTGTCCATTTCACATCTTTAACAAATTCTGCCAAGGCCTTAAAGTGATAATAAAGATTATTCTGGTCAATATGGCTGTCCCACCACCAGCTCATAGCCGTCCCGGCAGCTAAAGAAAAGACAGTGCTCCAGATACCGTCGTGCAGATAGTAGCCTTTGGGATCGCAACGTGAGTCCTGGTTGCTGTGAGTTATGGCAAATTCACCTACTAAATGAGGTTTAGCATACAACGTGTTCATTGTGTATCCCAATTTCTGGATCGTGAGAACAATGTCTTTACTCTCGTAGGTCCGGCTTTGAGTAAAATTAATGCCAGGTAACTGGAATACCTTAGTATCCCCCGGATTCTGGAAATAACTGGTGGTTACAAGATGTTTGTAGGGGTCGAACCTGGAGAGATATTGTATTATCTCCTTATGCCAATCCCAGACATTCTCAGAGGAGTAATTATCAGTGAAATCAACCTCATTCCACAGTTCCCAGGCCAATACATTGGGGCTGTAACCCCAGCGGGCTATAATATAGCGAAGTTTTTGCTTATAATACTTTTTTGCCTGAGGACTGGTAAAAAACTCCTCTGGTTTAGCGCAGGGGCCGCCATTCGTCTTATTATATAGATTAGAAGACCATTTCCCGTAGGTTGAGGTGCTATTCAAAGTATTAAAAGTATCTATACACAGCATGACGTATATACCTCTGCTCTCTGCCAGATTGAGTACGTAGTCCAGCCGCCAGGCATCAGCCATGTTATAGCTGCCAAGTTTCTCCCATTCCAGAGCAAAAGCCCATGGAGAAAGCCAGATTCTAGTATAATTTTCGCCGGCCTCTTTCATTCTGGAAAAATAGTAATCATAATCGTAGGTACCCTTATTAGAAGAATACCAGCATAGATTATGCCCCACTGCAAAGTAAGGACTTCCAGAGTCGAATTCAAAATAACGACGATCCTCTGGACTAACCCTGATGAAGCCGCGAGTGTCTGAGGAAGTTACATGGAGTTTCCTGCGTCTAGAATGGTAAATATTAAGTTTATTCTTGAGATGAAGCTGATAGTAATAAATTCCTTTCTGAGTGGGAGTAAAGCGTATCTTCCAGCATGGCTGCCCCTTAGGAACAAGAGAGACGTTCCCGTTCTTCGGAAGACTCCGCTGGTAATCCTGATAGAGAAAGCCGAGTATATGTATTTTCTCCCTCTTCGGTGAGTAGAAAGTAGCGGTTACTTCAATATTCTCAGGGTTGAAAGGGTTGCCAGTGAACTGCTTCAGGTCAAAGGTAAGTTCAAATTGCTGGTAAGTCCTGATTGCTTTCTTAATTTCAGTTCTGAAATTTATTTTTTTCTCGTCTGCACAACCGGTCAGAATTAACCCGAGCATGATAAAACACAGGCATGTTCTTAGAATGACTTTTTCTCCCATGACGTCATCATAATCAAATTTTGGGATATCTTCAAGCACATCTTGAGCTTATCAGGGATTGTGGAATAAACAAGATTGAAATATGCTCTAGTATCTCTCATTTTAATCATAATAACACCGAACATACAGAAGAGGTCAGAAAAAGTCTTCAAAAGTTAAAGATGGAAGCAGTCTCTTACCATGCTCCCTGCATAAAACTGATTTATCCAGAAATAACTGAGAAAAGAGAAGAGAGGGAAAAAGCCCCCTGTACCTCGTGAGTTTTTTAATGAAATATAAAGCTCAGGCTAATCATGACAGTGTTCCCCACATCTCTTCCTTGAGATCAAGGTAATATATATAATTTTCATATTTGACATCCGGAGGACATCTATGGTCACAGAATGGTATGTATCCTCCTCTTTCCACAAGCGGAACCAGTGATTCCAGATATTTCTTAATGGCATCAGGTCCTTCTATAAGTTTCATCTTGTCAACACCGCCCATAATCCGAAGATCCCTGCCGTATTCCTCGAGAAGATTTGCAGGATGTGTACATCCATTCACTTCGTATGGAAAAAGACAGTTAATCCCGCCTTCCATGAATCCTCTAAGTATTGGCCTTACATCGCCATCGCAGTCGACATACCAGATATCTATGTTGTGCTCTTTAAGCTTTTTATTGATTCTTTTGTATCTTGGAACGACAACCCTGTTAAAAAACTCAACTGATACAATGGGCCCATTCTTAAAACATATATCCTCCCAGCCTGATGCAAAATCAAATTCAAAATGAGGCAGGATCTGATCCAGAAAATCCTCGACAAGAAGACATACTGTCTCAACCATATCCTCAACCATATCAGGATAATCGTAAATTGCGTATGCTAATCCCTCAAAGGTGAGCATATCCCTTATTCGCCCGATCATCGAACCACAATTAACACCCAGAGGGTACGTTCTGTCCTCAGGATGCATTTTCTTATATTTCTCAATATCAACCTTTCTGTCTGGTTCTTCACGGGAAAACCGCTTTTCTTTACATTCCTTCCAGTCATCGGGAGTTACAATGGATGACTTTATATAGTGAGGGATTGTATCATGCCCGTCTTTTGGAACTTCCGCCATAACCCCGTATCCATTTATAATAATCTTCTTATCAGCAGTTTCTGATATAACCTTGCCATCTTCGAATGGGGGAACCATCCAGGTTTTTCCCCTTATATATGTTATCTCATCAAAATTAAAGAATATATCTGCTTCGTCATTATTTGTAATATTATTTTCCCTAAACTCTTTCCATTTTTGAAAATTTTCATCCCAGTACCCAAACTCCATATTAAAACACCTGTCAACTGGTTTATAGTGCATCTGATTATTAAAGCGTTCTCTGTTTGTCATGGTCCCTTTCCATTTTGGCCTGCATGGTGTAATTAACATTTTACAATCTCCTGTTTTACTCCTTAGTTTAACTGATTTTTCTCATAAATTCCAGTGTTTCTCTGAATGATTTCACACCTGATGTTGCACCAGTTGCTGTTGTAGCCAGAGCACCTACTGCGTTTGCAAACCTGGCGGTTTTTTCCATTTGCCACCCTCTTATTATTCCTGTAAGAAATCCTGCTATAAAACAGTCGCCTGCTCCGGTAGTATCTATTGCTTTTACCTTATATGCAGGCGTTTTGAGCTTTTTATCCTTTGTAAAAACATAACTTCCTTTTTCTCCCATTTTTAAAACCGCTTATTTCTTTTCCTGTCTCTGCTATTTTACCTGCTATTTCGTGGCCTGTAATACGGGGTGGTGTAATTAGCTTATGTCCCTGATTATAGATTCTGAGGTCACTGCCGCAGATAGCACATGCTTTAATCTTAACAAGAACTTCGCCCGGTTTTATTTCAGGATCCGGGACCTCTTTTAGTATAATGCGTTTTGGTCCTTCATAAACTGCAGCTTTCATTGACTTTCCTCCATATTAAGCTTTTGTGATGAGCCTCTAATCATATAATAATCACAAATCAATCTGTCTATTCTTTCAGCAACATGTTTCTGAGCAAGAGAGATATCATTCGGGTTTTCAGCTATGCTTTTCTCATAAACCTGGCGGATATCCGTACCGATGTTGATTTTCGATATGCCCTCTTTTATGGCATCAAGCACATAACTGCGATGAATGCCTGAGCCGCCGTGAAGAACAAGGGGTACGTTTGTTACATTCCGGAGTTTGCGCAGATGTTCAATATTAATTCTTGCGGCGACCTTTTCCCTGTTTTTTGCCGTGCCGCTTATTGCTCCGTGGATATTCCCTACGGCTACAGAAAGCCAGTCAACAGAGGTCTCATTTACGAATTTTTCCGCCTGCTCGGGATCTGTAAAACCTTTGGCAGATGCAAAAAGTTCTTCGTATGGAGGAAGAGGCCCCTTTTCATGTCCGAGGACTGCGCCAAGCTCAGCCTCTACCGGAATATTCCTGGCATGAGAGAGCTCCACCACTTCTCTGGTTACAGCAATATTCTCTGCAAGAGTAAGCCTCGATCCGTCAATCATGACAGAGTCAAAACCCAGCTCAAGTGCCTCCATAATAATGAATTTCCAGTCTACTTTTTGATTGTCTTCGTCTATAACGGGTGTATGGTCCAGATGAAGGCGGACATGATTTGTATCCGCAAATTTCTGATACTCACAGGCTACCTTTCGATTACTTCCTGCTTCAAATTTTTCCACATCCGGACGGGCTACCTGTACCAGACCAAAACACTCATTCCTCTTCAAACTGTCTATAACGGGTTTTACCATTGGCAGATAGGGAACATTAAACGCAGGAATAAGGATCCTTAATTTATGAGCTTTTTTCATAATTACCGTCATGTTTGAGTTACTTAACATTTTACTATCTCCTCTATGCTTTGTTTTGAGAACCGAACAGAAGTATTTTCTGCCTTTTGCTTCAGGTTTTTTAAAAACATCTCATCAGGATACGATTCAGGGTGAATCTCTAGGGTCAGGGGCATACGTGTTAAGTTAAGCGATGCATTTTCTGATTATGGGTTTCTCAATTTCGAGTATTGGATCACATTGAGTTTCCATGATTTCGAGAGTGGTCAGGCGTGATCGCTGTCGGTTTTTGAGACAAGCGGGAATGATAG
>JAHJDO010000102.1 GCA_018812485.1 bacterium
ATGACTTTTCCTTTCGGTTTTTGTTGTAACTTATTATTTGAGAAGCAGTTACATTATATCAAGGCTGGAGGGGAAAGTCAAGAAATTAATGTTTGCAACTTCCTGTGTAACAGTGAGTTGTGAATTTTACAGGAGACTAAAAAAATGAAAAATTAAAGGAGGGATAAACTATGTCAATATCAAAAAGAATAGGTTCAATTAGTCCATCGGTAACTTTAGCCATAACTGCTAAGGCAAAACAGATGAAAGCTGAAGGAATTGATGTTATTGGATTTGGCGCAGGTGAGCCAGATTTTGATACGCCTGAACATATTAAAGAAGCAGCCAAGAAGGCATTAGATGAAGGGTTTACCAAATACACCCCTGCTTCAGGGATAAAGGAACTAAAAGAGGCGATTTGCAAAAAATTTAAAGACGATAATAATCTGGATTATTCACCCGACGAAGTTCTTGTCTCCTGTGGGGCAAAGCATTCTATCTTTAATGCCATCCTTGCCCTATGCAACGAAGGTGATGAAGTGATTTTACCTTCACCTTATTGGGTAAGTTACCCTGAAATGATTAAAGTCGCAGGGGCAAAATCTGTAATCTTAAAGACAACCCAAGAAGATAACTTTAAGATTTCACCACAGCAATTACAAGAGGTGATTACTTCAAAAACAAAGCTATTAATCCTGAATTCGCCTTCTAATCCAACAGGTATGATTTACACAAAGGATGAACTTTTATCCATCACCAACATCTTAGTTGAGAAAGGTATCTTTTGCATCTCGGATGAAATCTATGTCATTCCACATCTAACCCTACTTCTATTTCTCAGAAGGCGAGCATTGCAGCTTTGGGGGGTTCTCAAGAACCTTTATATGATATGGTAGCTGAATTTGCCAAAAGAAGAGACTATATCGTAAAAAGGCTGAATTCTATTGAAGGTGTATCGTGTTTAAAACCGCAAGGCGCTTTCTATGTTTTTCCTGACGTATCGAAGATTATCGGAAAGACGTTCAAAGAGCAAACTATAAAAGATTCGATTCCCCTTGCAGAGATTTTATTAGAAGAAGCTAACGTAGCAGTAGTTCCTGGAGGTGCTTTTGGAGCAGATGAGTATATTCGGCTTTCCTACGCTACCTCTATGGAGAATATTACCAAAGGGTTAGATCGTATAAAAGAGTTTGTAGCTAAAATTTTCTAGAAGGAAGATGTTTTATGGCAAAAAATAAGATTTATATTATCGACGTAACCAATAGAGACGGAGTTCAAACATCACGGATTTGTCTTTCAAAATTACAGAAGACAATGATAAATCTTTATCTCAATGAAATGGGGATTTATCAAAGCGAGTTCGGTTTTCCTGTAACTCACCATGAGACAAATTATCTTAACGCCAATTTAGAGTTGACTAAAATGGGAGTACTTAAGCCGATAATCCTAGAAGGTTGGATTCGGGCAATACCGGAAGATGTAAAGGATGCTGCAAAGCTAACAACCTTAGAGCACCTTAATCTTTCTATCTCTACATCAGATCAAATGATCCATGGGAAATTCAGGGGAAAATTCTCCAAAGAGGACGTGATCAAAGTAATGGTCGAAGCGGTAGATTTGGCTAAAGAAAAAGGAATAAAGACAATAGGCGTGAATGCTGAGGACGCCTCTCGGACTGACATGGATTATCTTATCAAATTTGCCAAGAAAGCAAAAGAACATGGTGCAGATAGAATTCGTTATTGCGACACATTAGGTTTTGATGATCCATTTACAATTTATGAACGTATAAAGGTTTTAGCTGCAGAGGTAAATGCCCCCATAGAACTTCATTGCCACAATGATTTAGGGTTGGTTATTGCCACTTCTTTAGCTGGAGCAAAGGCAGCTATTGATGCAGGAGTAGATGCCTACATAAATACTACTGTTAACGGCATTGGTGAGCGGGCAGGAAATGCGGATTTGGTATCAGTTATACTGGCTATAAAATATTCAAGCGGGTTCAAAGATAAATATGTCTTAGATGAACGCGTAGATTTATCAAAGGCCTGGAAGATTGCCAAATACGCTTCCTATGCCTTTGGTATCCCTATACCTATAAATCAGCCTGGAGTTGGCGCCAATGCTTTTGCTCATGAATCAGGGATACATGCTGACGGCGCCTTAAAAGATAGGCGAAACTATGAACTCTACGATTTTGAAGAATTGGGTCGGAGAGAGCCTGAAGTTATTGAGACAGGAAGAAAAATAACTGCAGGTGAATATAGTGGTATTAAGGGATTCAAAAACGTCTATGAGAAATTAGAGATAGAATTTCATGACGAAAAAGAGGCAACCAAGATTTTGGAGTTAGTTCGTTACGCCAATGTCCAGACGCAGAAACCTTTAGTTGAAGACGAACTAAGGTTTATTGCTAAGTATCCCGAGATAGCCAGGAAAATATTTATGATGACACCTTGATTCTTAATCCTTACGACTTAATACTAAAAATTTAAAGTTCGGGTTTTATTTGATATTTGGATCTTGTTATTTGTCGTTTGATTTATGGCTATCCCACTGAAGCCCGCCAATAACAGCGTCTGCAACATTATTCAGATGATCGCCTATCTTTTCAAAGTTGCTCAGCAGATCAGTGAAAACAATGCCTGAAACCACATTGCATGCCCCATTTCTCAATCTAGATGTATGATTATTTCCAAATGTCTCTGTTAATTCATTTATCCTTTTTTCCCTGCCCCAGACTTTACGGGCAATTGCAACATCGTTTAATTCTAGCGCCTTGATTGTATCCTCCAGCATTGCTGTAACTTCCGAATACATCTCTCTTAATTCCTTAATTGCTTTATCACTAAATGGAAGTTTTTGCTCAATCGCTCTTTCTCCAAGTTCTACGAGGTTTTCTGAAATGTCCCCCACGCGCTCTATATCATTAACTGAATGAAGAAGCGCAGGTATCTTCTCTGCCATCTCAAAGCTTAAACTCTTTTCAGAAAGCTCAACCAAATAGTGAGTTATTGAGCTTTGGAGATTATCAACAGCATCTTCTTTTTTTATAGCATTATGCATCATATTTATATCCTTTTTGAAGAATCCGTCCATTGCTTTATCAACCATTGTCTTAACCATCTCGGTCATTCTTACAAGTTCTTTTTGCGCCTGTTCTATTGCTATAGATGGAGTACGCAGAAGGTGTGGTTCCAGAAACTTTGGGGCATAGTCAAGAGAGGGGTCTTTCCCCGGTACGATCTTCTCTATTAATCTGGCATATGCCCCTGTAAAAGGTAAAAATAACATCGCATTAATCACATTAAACAGAGTATGCGCATTTGCAATCTGTCTTCCAATACTGTCTGCTGTGTGAATAATCAGTGTTTTATACACAGGTAAAAGCATTAAAACTAGCGCTGTACCAATTACATTAAACAGGACGTGCGCTACAGCAGCGCGGCGTGCACCGACATTAGTTCCAACGCTTGCTAACATCCCTGTTACGCATGTTCCAATATTATCTCCAAGTAATAATGGAATTGCTGCGTTTATGTCAATAAGCCCTCCCATGCCAAGCGCCATAGTGATACCAACTGTTGCGCTGCTACTCTGAACAACCATAGTTACAATCATCCCGGCAAGCACTCCTAAAATAGGTGTGCTGCTAAAATTGACAAAGATATCCTTTACAGCCTGGCTGCTGCGCAAGAACCGCACCGTATCCGTCATAATACTCAAACCAAGAAGCAAAAGACCAAATCCAAATATAGTCATGCCTATTTGTTTTGGCACGCGTCTCTTGCAGAAAAAATGTAATGCAAATCCTATTCCAATGAGGGGCAGCACATAATGAGTTATTTTAAAAGCAATAAGCTGGGCAGTAATAGTTGTGCCTATATTTGCTCCGAATATAACGCCAACAGCCTGCTTTAAGGTCATAAGCCCTGCATTGACAAAGCCTATTACCATAACCGTTGTTGCGCTGCTTGACTGAATAATACTGGTAATTCCCGCGCCGGCCAATAAGCCGAAAAAGGCCTTATTTGTTATTACGCCCAGTATTTTTCTCATCTTATCTCCAGCTGCTTTCTGGAGAGCATCGCTCATTATGTGAATGCCATAGAGAAATAACCCGAGTCCGCCAACCGTGCCAAAAATTATATCTTTTATCATTATTTAATCGAATCCATTGCTTAATGGATATGAACTTATTATAAGACAAGTCTTGTCTAAAATCAAAACACTTCTGCAAGTGATTGCTAATACTATTTCTACCCTGGTAAAAAATGGCGATGTGACTGAATCCATAAAGAACAACGAGTAGTAAAGAAAACGTCCGTTTTCTTAACTAGGGTACCACCAAGATTCGTGCGTAAATATACGCTAAGGAGGTTACAGGGGGACATTTTTAATTTACTAGAAAGGGATCTATTCGCGAAAAGGATCCTGAAATGCAGCTTTGTGTAGCGTCTGCTCTGAATTTGGCTATCCTTTGTATTGCTGTTTGCAACACAGTCGATATGCAAAATGCTATTCGTGCTCTAAAAAGAGAAGGCGACAATGTTAATCTTAAAGATTTGCGATTCTTTTCCCCTTATGCACATAGCCACCACAATATTTATGGCCGATTCTACTTTCATGGTGTTCCTGGAACTCATCTAGATTTAATAGAAAAGGCTTTTGAACCTTTATGAATAAATTTCTATACCGATATAAAATGCACGAATCCCCTTGTGACTTCTATAGGGTTTTTTGGCAAGAGATAAAATTTCCTTTGCAAGTGAAAGTTGCAAATGTTACTATAGTTACATAGCACAAGGAACTTACGGAACATTAAGAACATTTGTAACTTTATAGGAGGTGTCTAGTGAATCCATTTAGTCCAAAACATCCAGTGAGTCCGCAGTATTTTGTTAATAGAAAGATTATATTGCAACGATTTAAAAACCAACTTTTAACATCAGCCAAAACAAGGCCACCAAAACCCGATAATATAGCTATTTTAGGCGAATGGGGAATAGGGAAAACCTCTGTTCTGCAAAAACTAGAGGATATCTGTTTATCCCAAAAAGCAGTAAAGACCTTTACAGCGCTTGTAGAATTAACCCCTGAAACTTGCACTAGCTTTGAGAAATTCTCTAATCGAACAAGAGATGAAATAGAGAGAAGTTTTAAAACATCGGACATGTCATTATTGTCGAAATTGAAGAGAGACTTAATCCCGAGTTGGCGCCTTAAAACCATAGAGTTAGGTATCGTTACTGTTGAAAAGGAGCTTAAGAACAAATCAACTGTAACCTCTTTTGAAGATAGCCTCAGAGAGCTTTGGAAGATATTGTCAAAGAGCGGAGTTGAAGTAGCGGTATTAATGTTTGACGATCTCCACTATATGGCTCAACAATATGTCAATGGACTATATGATATAAGGGGAATATTTCAGGGTCTCCCAAAAGAGGGCTGTAACTTTATGCTTGCGGTTGCAGGATCACCTTATTTATTTAATATGGCCAGAGAGTTCGCAGAACCCTTTACGAGATTCTTTGATAGATTCTATCTCGAACCCTTTAGCATTGAAGAAACAGGAAATTTTATTACAATGCCACTATCTTTAAGTAAAACAGGCATTATCGTGGGAGAAGATGTTATAAAAAAGATATATAAATTGACAAAAGGTCACCCTTATTTTCTTTCTTTTATAATGAAGAATTTGGTTGATCTGGCAAGGAAGGGAAATATTTCACTTAAGACATTTAATAGAGTATATCCGACTATTGCAGGATATCTATCAAGGGAGAAATTTAACGACGATATTACCCAAGCTAGCGAAATTGAATTAAAGGTTCTTCAGGAAATGGCTTCTATAAATACCGAAACCATCTCGCCCAGCCAGTTGTCTATTAAGAATGCCAGAAGATGCTTGAAGGTGTTAACGGAAAAGAAAGGACTGGTTGTAAAGACTAAGCGGGGAGAATATTCTCTTTATCACCCACTGTTTAAGGAGTATTTACTGAAGAGCATAAACTAAAATGCACGAATTGCCCAGTTACCCCCATAATAAGCGAGTATTATAGTCTCTTTAAATTAGGACATTTCTATTTTGGCTTAACAAATACTTGACAAGGGATTTTTATTTCGCTATAATCCTTACTAATATGATAAGATTAGTAGAACAATATTGATCCAGATGGTGAATTTTGAATCAAAGGAGGATAATTTATGATGCGGATTTCTACTAAAGGCCGCTACGGTGCAAGGCTGATGTTAGAACTTGCCCTTCACTATGAGAAAGGAACTGTTTTGCTTAAGGATATTGCCAAGAACCAGGAGATCTCCGAAGGATATTTAGAACATATTGTTCTAACACTTAAGGTGGCTGGACTCGTTAATTCAACTCGTGGCGCACACGGAGGATATACTTTGGCTAGAAACCCTTCTGATATAACTTTTAAAGATATAGTTGGAGCCTTAGAGGGAAATTTAGCAGTTGCAGAATGTGTTAGCTCACCTAAAGTTTGCCATAGAGTTGATTCCTGTGTGACTCGGGATATATGGGAACAGATGAGTGAGAAGATGACAGAGGTTTTAGTGTCTACCACATTAGAGGACATAGTCAAACGCCACAGGAAGAAACAGAAGCAGCCGCCTTTGATGTATAGCATATAAAAAAAGCAACCATGAAAATGAAAGCAATAGCCTTACTTTCAGGAGGATTAGATAGTACTTTAGCCATAAAGATTATTCTTGAGCAGGGTATTGAAGTAGAGGCGGTTAATTTCTTTACCCCTTTCTGTCAATGTAACCGCAGGAGTGGTTGTGGTGGACATGAGGCAAAGAAAGTAACGGACAGATTTGGAATAAAGCTAAAAATGTTTAATACCTCCACTGAATATCTTAAGATGTTAAAAAGCCCTAAATATGGCTATGGAAGAAATCTAAATCCTTGTATTGACTGTAGAATCTTAATGAACAAAAAAACTAAAGAGTACATGGGAAAGATAGGCGCATCATTTGTAATTAC
>JAHJDO010000103.1 GCA_018812485.1 bacterium
CTCCATTGGAATAGCTACATTAAGCGATGCTATAATCCCTTACCTTGGGGGAGGTTTGCTTAATGTTCCAATGGAATTTCATGCGCCATTTATAGAGACTGCAAAGATGCCATTTATTGGAATTGCAAAATGGAAGATTGTGAACTCTGCGGCAGTACTTGGAATTGTAATTGGTTATTTAAAACCTAAAACTAAATTTCCGCATTTTGGACATGTTTTATTAAGTACATGGGCATCCTTATTTGGTTTTACAGCGTTCGGCATAGCAAATTGGATTCCTTTACTTCCTTTTGTTTTTCTGTTTTTATTTCTCGCAGTTTGGATTCCATGCTGTGTAAGTGATATTGTATTTCCTCTTTTATTTGTAAAAGAAAGTCAAAAAGAAAGGAACATGCCTAAATTATGAATATAGCGAAAGATACTTCTGTATTTATATATGATGTAATTATTATAGGAGCTGGGCCGTCTGGTCTGACAGCAGCAATATATGCTTCAAGAGCAAAGTTAAAAACTCTATTGCTTGGGGGTCTTTCTGTGTCCAGTCAAGCTCTTGTGACTGATAAAATAGAAAATTATCCTGGATTTCCCGAAGGAATCAACGGATTTGATCTGATAGATAAGTTTAAAAAGCAGGCAAAACTCTTTGGCGCAGAATTCGCGGCAGAAGATGTGAATAATATCCACGTCTCTAAACAACAGAATATTAATAATATCTGGCAGGTTGATGTAAGGGACAAAACATATAATTCACTATCAGTGATTATCGCTTCCGGTGCCCGGTTCAAAATATTGGGAATAGAGGGAGAGAAGAGGTTGCTTGGAAAGGGAGTGTCCTATTGCGCTGTGTGTGATGGAGCATTCTTCAAAGACAAGGATGTTGTTGTTGTCGGAGGAGGTGATGCGGCAGCAGAAGAAGCATTATTCTTAACCAGATTTGCCAAAAAAATTACCATTGTACACAGAAGAGATAGATTAAGAGCGGCAAAAATTCTGCAAGAAAGGATATTTTTAAATAAGAAGATAAGCATAGTCTGGAATTCAGTCATAAATGAGATTCTAGGCGAGACTAAGGTTCGGGGAGTTAGCCTAACAGATCTCAAAACAAAGAAAGAGACAGATATTTCTTGCGATGGTGTGTTTATCTTTGTTGGACTTGTACCAAATACAAATTTTGTCAAAGACATAATTAAGCTAGATGAAAATGGGTATGTTATTGCTGATAGCAAGATGAGAGCGTCACGCGATGGAATATTTGCGTGTGGCGATTGCCGGCAAACTATCTTGCGGCAAGTAGTAACTGCCTGTGGAGATGGCGCATTTGCCGCGTTTTCAGCCCAGCAGTACGTGGAGGACTTGAAAGGGACTTCATACAAATGAGTTCAATAAAAGCTACTTTCAAACCAGGAAATCGTTCGGTTTATGTGCTGTCCAATACTTCAATACTGGAAGCTGCGGGCAGAACGGGTATTGTTATTACTTCTCCATGTGGAGGGCAGGGAACATGTGGAAAATGCAGGGTTCATATTATTGAAGGTAATGTTCCTCCAACCTCTACAGAAGAAAAAATGTTATCTAAAGAAGATATATCAAGCGGCGTGAGGCTTGCATGTCAGAGTAAAATAACGTCAAACTGTATTATAGATATTCCTCAGACTTCCATGGAATCCGCTCAGCAGATTCTTACAAAAGGTATACAGAGCAAGAAAGAAATTAAGCCAAGCGTTTGGAAAAAATACGTAGAGCTGCAAAAGCCAACGCTTGCCAGTCCACAAGCCAATCTCAATCTAATAAGAGAAGCCGCCAATACAGATTTTCATGCAGATATATATGTCATTCGCAACCTTTCAGCAATCTTGAATGAGTCAGATTATAAGGTTACTTGTGTCTTTTCTGATGGAGAATTAATAAGCGTTGAAAAAGGAGACACAACAGGAACGGATTATGGAGTGGCATTTGATATTGGGACAACAACACTTGTAGGTACACTTCTTGACCTCAATACAGGAGAGGAACTTGCGCTTGTCTCAAGAACAAATCCACAGGTAATTTATGGAGATGATGTTATCTCCCGGATAAACTTTACAATAACAGATAAGGACGGCTTGGATAAGCTTTTTTACAAAATAAGCAGAGAAATGCAGAATATGATTCTGCATTTATCAAATGAGGCAGGAATAAATATTCACAACATATACAAGGTTGCAATTGCAGGTAATTCTACAATGCAGCACATCTGTCTAAGGGTTGCACCAAAAAGTCTTGCTAAAATTCCGTTTAATCTAGTGATTAGGGAACCTGTAGAAGTTAAAGCAAAGAAAATAGGCATTGATATAAACCCAGATGCTCTTGTATATGTTTTGCCCAGCATTGCAGGTTTTGTTGGAGGAGACACAGTTGCGTGCATACTGGCAACACAATTACACACAAAAAAAGCCCTTAAATTAATTATAGATATAGGTACAAATGGAGAAATAGTACTTGGTAATAATAAGAAAATAATTGCTGCTTCTACAGCTGCAGGTCCGGCATTTGAAGGAGCGCGCATATCTCAGGGGATGAGAGCAACTATTGGAGCGATAGAAAAGGTAATTATCAATGAGGACGTTGAATACAATGTTATTGGAAATGTAGCGCCGTTTGGAATATGCGGTACAGGTCTAATTGACGGAGTGGCAGAATTATTAAAGGCAGGAGTAATTGATGAGACTGGCAGGATAGTTTCTCAAATCGAATACAGAGGGAATGAGAATATCCGAAGACGAATCATAGAGACTGAAAAAGGGAATGACTTCTTGCTTGTTGACGGACATGCTGCCAGAAGCAAGCGCCCTATTTTTATCTCACAAAAAGATGTGCGTGAACTTCAACTCGCAAAGGCAGCTATTGCAGCAGGAATAAAAATACTGCAGAAGGAATTGAATGTTACAGATAAAGATATCTCTGAAATATATCTTGCAGGAGCATTCGGTAATTTTATTCGCCGCACAAATGCAAAGAGAATAGGTTTAATCCCAAACATTCCTTCAGAGAAGATTGCTTTTGTTGGAAATGCGTCATCTTCCGGAGCAAAACTTGTTCTATTATCCTATGATATGGAAAAAGAAGCGGAACATATTTCTACACAAACTCATTATATAGAGCTGTCTGCCAGAAGCGATTTTAATGAAAACTTTATGAACGAGATGGTGTTTCCCTTATCTGTCAAGAGAAGGGGAAAGGAGATGAGTTAAAAGAAAGGAGAACAAAGTGGAAATCAAAGTAAATGATACAAATTTTAAGCAGGAGGTATTAGAATCAGATATTCCTGTCCTTGTGGATTTTTGGGCAGAGTGGTGCGGCCCATGCCGTATGATTGCTCCGGCAGTTGAGGAGATAGCTGAAGAGTATGATGGTAAGCTAAAAGTCTGCAAAGTAAATGTTGATGAAGCTCCGGGAACATCTTCAGAATACGGCATTATGAGCATACCTACTTTAGCTATTTTTAAAGACGGTGCTATAGCGGACAAAGTTATAGGAGTAGTTTCCAAGACAGAACTTGTTTCTAAAATTACGCCTTATGTTTAATACTTATATTTTTGGACCTGTCCCCTCAAGAAGATTGGGTTTTTCCCTGGGAGTAGATCTGGTTCCTTTCAAGGTATGCAGTCTCGATTGTGTCTATTGCCAGCTTGGGAAAACAACATGCAAGACGGTTGCAAGAAAAGAATATGTATCCTGTGATAAGATCCTGCCTGAATTAGAAAAAGTATTAATAAATTCAAAAAACATTGATTATATTACTTTATCTGGCAGTGGGGAGCCTACACTCAACTCAAAGACGGGCGAAATTATAAGAAAAATAAAAGAGATGACAACTATCCCTGTAGCAGTTATTACTAATGCTACACTGCTTGGTGATGATGCATTAAAAAAAGACTTGTTGCCTGCGGATTTAGTGGTGCCCTCTCTTGATGGAGCAACACAAGATGTATTTGAGAAAGTAAATAGACCCTGTGCATCTTTAAAAATAGAAAACACAATCAGAGGAATGATTGATTTTAAGAAAATATATAAAGGTAAAATGTGGCTTGAGATAATGCTTGTTAAAGGAATAAACGAAACTGAGGCTGAACTAAATGCCTTAAAGGCAGCAGTAGAGCAAATTAAGCCTGATAAAATCCAGCTAAATACTCCTGTTCGTCCTCCATCTGAAGAATGGGTAAAGGCATTAAGTGCTTCAAGACTTATCAAAATAAAGAATTTTTTTGGAAATAAGTGTGAGATTATCGCCAAGTTTGCGAGAAAGAGACATAAGGCATATCTCAAGGATGTAGAGGATGAAATTCTTACTCTGATCAATCGTCGTCCTGTAACGTCTAAGGATATATCGTCTTCCTTGGGTTTGCACATTAATGAGGTTATAAAATATGCAGAGGATTTGGAAAAGCAGAAAAAAATAAGCTCAAAAATCTATCAAGGGAAGAGATATTTTCAAAAATGAATCTGGTAATAAAGGGATTTATTCAAACCTCGCTTCTTGACTGGGATGGGAAAATCGTCTCTACGCTTTACACGCCACACTGCAATTTTCGATGTCCTTACTGTCAAAATGCAGGGCTTATTATCACCCCCCAAAAGTTAGAAACCATTTCTTTTAGAGTAATTAAGGAGTATTTGCTTAAAAACAATAGATGGATTGATGGAATATGTTTAACAGGCGGCGAGCCATGTATGTATAAAGATTTGCCAAAATTTATTCAAAAAATACGAGAACTTGATGTGATGGTAAAGCTTGACACTAATGGGGGATTCCCCGATATGCTCGCAGAGGTAATTAAGAGGAAATTAGTTAATTACATAGCTATGGATATAAAGGCGGCTCTGGATTTCACGTCATATTCCAAATCTACTGGTATCAAGAATCCCTTGATTTTGGAGAAAGTTAAGGATAGTATTAGATTAATAATGGAATCTGATATTGATTATGAGTTCAGGACTACTGTAGTGCCAACTTTACATAAAGAAGGAGATATATTGAGAATAGCTGAATTTATTAAAGGTGCAAAAAAATATGCTATGCAGAACTTTTCAGTCCAAGGTGAGATACTAGACCCAAAATTTAAGAAAGTTAAGCCCTATCCAATAGAAAAACTGAATAAGATCCAGAAACTGGTTTCTCCTTATGTAGAGGAGTGTGTGGTAAGAGGAAGTTAAAATTATGAATAAAATAGCAGTATATCCAGGCACTTTTGATCCCATAACTCACGGACATATTGACCTTATCAAAAGAGGCATTAAAACATTTGATAAATTAATTGTTGCAGTTGCGCATAATCCTGACAAAAATCCCCTTTTTACAGTTTCTGAAAGAGTGGACATGTTAAGGGAGATCACAAAAGATATGAAAAATGTGGAAGTTGATGATTTTGGAGGGCTTCTTATTGATTATGTGCGCATTAAAGGGGCAAATGTTGTTTTAAGAGGCATTCGTGCCTTTTCTGATTTTGAGTATGAATTTCAAATGGCTTTGATTAATCGAAAACTATCTCCGGAAACAGAGACAATATTTATGATGCCAAATGAGTCCTTCTCCTATGTTAGTTCCAAGATAATAAAGCAAATTGCATCCATGAACGGAGATATCTCCAAATTTGTTCCAGAAGTTGTAAAAGAATATCTGAAGAAGAAATTAAATTTTTAACCCATTGCTGGGCAGGCGTTTTATAATATCTTTCAGGGTTAACTTATCAAGAATCTCTGTTTCAGCTTTCCTTGCATCAGAAAGAATATCTTTTAGATATTTAGTGATGTTATCCTCTGTAATTTTAGGTATGTTTTCTCCATATTCCCTAAATACATCCAAAACTTTTCCGGCAGTAATTGCTGCTTCTATAGAGAATGAGGGTTGATATGAAGACTCTTTGCCACTAACCTCGTTAATCAATCCGCCTTCTGTAAGCTGGAAAAGGATCTGATTTACAAGTCTTATTGATACATCAAACTTTTTAGAGAGTTGAGCAGCTGTTAGTGGTTGTTTCGCTTTATAAAAATTACTGGCTATACTTATCATAATTCTTAATCCAAGAAGTTCTTTGCATTTTGGGCTTATAGATAAGGATTTTCCTTCTCTTGTGTATGTTCTCACATTTTGATGCGCAAAGGATATTTCTGCACCAAATAGGACTATTAGCCAGCTAATGTAAAGCCAGATAAGAAAAACCGGAATAGAAGCAAATGTCCCATAGATTGCGCTATACCTTGAAACACCTATCTGAAAGTGAATGTGTCCCCATTGAGCAAACTGCCACAAAGTTCCTCCAATAATCCCTGCTGTTAAGGCAGACGAGAATTTCACTTTTGTATTAGGCATAAACATGTAGATAAAAGTGAACACAAGCCACATAGATAAATATGGAGTCATTCTTAACAGTTGATGCATGAGAACTCCGATGAATTCCATACCAAGTATTTTGTTGACCAGACTACTATTTGATAGAAAGGCATTTACGCCTGTTGTACAAAGCGCGAGAATCGGACAGATTAAAATTACGCTCAGATAGTCAGTAAATTTTCTGAATATATTTCTGGATTTTTTAATTCCCCAGATATCGTTAAAGGATCTCTCAATGGTCCCCAACACAATAATTAATGTCCATATTAAAAAGACGAGTCCTACTATACCCAGAGTTTTTAGACTAGTTTTACTGGCAAGATCAATAATTTTCGTTACAATCTCTTGTGTTACTGCAGCCTTCTCAAGCACTATGCTTTTCACTGCATCAAATGCGCCAAAGGCTTTTGATATAGAAAAGATGAAGGCTAAAAAAGGGATTATAGCCAGAAGCGTTACATAAGTTAGTCCAAAAGCCCTGAGCTGACATTTATCTGTAATAAATCCTCTTGCAACCATATATCCCATTTTTAGAATATTATATGCCCATTTTTTAAGATAGGACAGGCCTGAGAGCTCCCTCTCCCACAGATCCTTTAAAATAAAGTTTGTTATTCTTTTTATTATGCTCATAGCTCTACCATCTACTTATTAATATATGTTATTATAACAAGTTATGCAATAATTTGTTATAATATAGTGGCTTTTTTAAAATTGAATGGGAGAAGCAAAGATGAATCCTCTTTATCCTATGAAGAAGGAAAAGGAATTAGTCGCCAGGATTAAACTTGGTGATAGCACTGGAGCAAAAACCATTCTTAATAAACTAGTTGGAGAGATACTTTTTGCAAATGCAGAAAAAGGAGATGTGCGTAAAGCACGAATTCTGGAGCTTATTGTTGTAATTTCAAGAGCCGCAGTTGAAGCTGGAGCTAATATGGAGAAGTTATTGGGGCTTAATTATACGTATATAGGTGAATTATCTGAAATAAATGAAGAAGAAGCATTGTATAAATGGATGATAAAAGTGTTCTCTTCTTTTATGGAGGAAGTGTCCAGATCAAGCAATAAAAAGAATATGGCGATTGTAGAACGCGCAATGAAATGCATGAGAACTAATTATAACAAGAGTCTAACATTAAGTAAGATAGCGAAGGCTGCATATGTCAATACCTATTATCTGAGCCATCTTTTTAAGAAAGAGCTAGGCATGACTGTTGTTGACTATCTTACTAAGGTTAGGATTGAAGAGGCAAAGAGACTTTTGCAGAATGATAAAATGAGTATTATTGAAATTGCATTAGAAGTTGGATATGAAGACCAGAGTTATTTTAGTAAGGTATTCAAGAGGAATGAGCATACAACTCCAATGGTCTATCGCAAAAGAAATCTGATATAAAAAACAATATATTCCCAAAAAAGGCAATATATGTCGAGACTTAATCAGTATTATATGTATAATCTCTAAAATACAATAAAAACTTTTGAAAGGAGAACTGGTTATGGCGGATTTACAGGCAATAGCAGACAGCTTAATTAAAGGACAGGCGCAAGCGGTTTCAGATTTGGTTAAGAAGGCTGTGGATGAAGGTGTTGGTCCTGAAGAAATTCTAACTAAAGGACTCATTGCAGGTATGAATATAATAGGAGCAAGATTTAAGAAGAACGAGGTCTATGTTCCTGAGGTTCTTATAGCCGCAAGAGCAATGCATGCAGGAATGAAGATTTTGGAACCATTGCTTGCTGAGGCTGGAGTAAAGCCCCTTGGTAAGATAGCAGTAGGAACTGTTAAAGGCGACCTTCACGATATTGGCAAGAATCTGGTAGTTATGATGCTTAAAGGAGCAGGGTTCAATGTGGAAGACCTTGGTGTTGATTGCGATGCTCAGAAATTTATTGATTCTGCAAAGGGTGGAGCACAGATAATAGCTATGTCAGCACTACTAACAACAACAATGCCTTCAATGAAGACTGTGATAGATACTCTGAAATCCGCAGGAGTTAATGTTAAAACAATGATTGGGGGAGCACCTATTACACAGGGATATGCTGATGAGATTAAGGCAGACGGCTACGCTCCGGATGCTGCCTCAGCAGTTGATACGGCAAAGGAGCTTATAGCAGCGATTAGCTAGAAAGTATTTCAACAGCCTTTTCTCTTGATTTTGCACCTTTGATTATTCTGATGTGGTTTTTCTTTATTTTAAAATGTTCCGCTAGCACTTTAATCAGAGCTTTATTTGCCTTGCCGTCTATGGCCGGAGCGCTTATGTGCACCTTAAGCTTTCCCTGATCTTCAGAAACATTATTTTTTTTAGCATTTGGAATTACTCTTATATTTATCAGTTTCATTTTGTCTCCAACTCATCCCCTAGTTAATTTAATAAAAACTACTTGCAGTATAGCAAAATTGCGTTATCATGCAACAAATGAAAAATAAAATGGAAATTCGAAATATTGCTATTATCGCCCATGTTGATCATGGAAAAACAACTTTAGTAGATTTTTTACTGAAGGCAGGAGGCGCGTTTAACGCTCATGAAACGGTTGATGAGCGCGTGATGGACAGTAATGATCAGGAAAAGGAGCGTGGAATTACGATTTATGCCAAAAATGCAGCAATTCATTATAAAGGGACGAAGATTAACATTGTGGACACACCAGGTCATGCTGATTTTGGTTCAGAGGTAGAACGTGTTTTGCGGACAGTGGATGCGACCGTTCTTTTGGTGGATGCCTGTGAGGGACCTATGCCACAGACTAAGTTTGTTCTTTCTAAGTCATTAGGTCTTGGTTTACCTGTTCTTGTTGTGATAAATAAAATCGATAGGCCCGCTGCAAGGCCGGACAAGGTGGTTGATTTAACCTTTGATTTATTTGGCAGACTTGGGGCGTCTGATGAACAAATGGATTTTCCTTATATGTATACAATTGCCCGTAAGGGAATTGCTATTCGAAATTTAAAGGACGAACATAAAGATATTACTCCTCTTCTGGATTTTATTCTGGAGAATGTTCCGGCTGCGAAGGCAGATACCGAAAAAGATTTTAGAATGCAGCCAGCCACCTTGGCTTACGATAACTTTTTAGGCAGAATAGCGGTTGGCCGTGTTTATGAGGGTAAGGTTACCTCAGGTCAAATGGTGACTGTACTGAATTCTGATGGCGAAAGTCGTTCAGCACGATTAACTAAGCTTTTTACATTTCAGGGGCTGAAGAAAGTTGAGGTTTCAGAGGTAGAAGCGGGGGACATTGTTGCCATTGCAGGTATTTCAGATATTTATGTAGGGGAAACTATTACAAATAACCCTGATGTTGAGCCGCTTCCTGCTATTCGGGTTGATCCACCTGCGCTTGCAATGGATTTCATGGTTAATACTTCTCCTTTTGCAGGGCGAGAGGGGAAGATATTAACAAGCCGCAATATTCGGGAACGTCTTTTAAAAGAGCTGGAGACCAATGTTGGATTGTCTGTTGAAATGACTAATAATACAGATACGTTCAAGGTTTATGGTCGTGGAGAAATGCACCTTTCGGTTTTAATTGAAAGTATGCGTCGGGAAGGTTTTGAGCTTCAGGTTTCTCAACCACAGGTGGTTTTACAGGAAATTGATGGCGTTTCTTCCGAGCCGATTGAGTCGGTAGTAGTGAATGTACCAAAAAATATGGCTGGAAAAATCATTGAGATATTATCCTCTCGAAAAGGGATGATGAAAAATATGTCGAATGAAACTGGTAATACGATCATGGAATTTGAAATTCCGACACGAGGACTGCTCGGCTTCCGTTCAACCTTTGTTACTTTAACCAGAGGAGAGGGGACTTTATATCACTCTTTTAGTCATTTTGCTCCTCATTGCGGGAAGATTGAAAAGCGTAAAGTTGGATCAATGGTTTCGGGAGCGACCGGGACAGCAACTGCTTATGCATTATGGAACCTTCAGGAGCGCGGACCTATCTTTATTCATCCGGTAACGGAGGTGTACGAAGGTATGATTATTGGAGAGCATAATCAGGGGACTGATTTAGCGGTCAATCCTGTTAAGGGTAAAAGCCTTACGAATGTCCGTGCTTCTGGTGCTGATGATGCAATTAACCTGACTCCACCGGTGGAGGTTGAGCTTGAAAAGGCGCTTGAATACATTCAGGATGATGAATATGTGGAGGTGACTCCTAAGAACATTCGCTTGCGTAAGAAGTATTTAACAGAGAACGACAGAAGACGTCACAGAAGAGCATCCGCATCTCGAAAGAAAATTAAGTAATCTATTAATTAGTTCTTGTTTCTCCGTTGAAAACCCATCATTTCTTGTTTGAGTTTATCGTTTTGTTTTTTCAACGATTTCAGTCGGGGGATAAAATCATCAATAAATTTGATGACATCACGCTCTTTGTTAACGTTGTAAAATAAATCCATCAGATCCATTACAACATTTCCAATCATCCATAAGTCAGTTTTGACATGATAATCGTCTTCTATATCAAAAAAAGGTGTTTCGAATTTTCTAGACTGGACATCAATTTTGAATGTTTTTTGTGCATCCACAATATTTGAGTGAGCCCTTTTATTGATCGAACTCTTCATGTTTTTAATGGCATCTGACCCGGTTTTGTAATTTTTCTCAAGCCACTTATACCTTTTTTTGGTTAGCGCGTCTGATGGATTTATTATTCCCTGATTGTCAAAGTTGGCAAAATCTTTAAGGTCTGGATTTGCTATGGCATAAGCAGCACACGCCCCAGCTTCTAAGACTTGTCTCATATCCATCATTGCTTGTGTGCGGTGAAGGCGCACTGCAGAAAAAAGAGCGAGCATGTGATGCTTTCTGATTTGAGATAGAAAAGCTGCAAAAATGGAGCGATCAGGGGCGATTGTTTTGAGAAATTCATTTAAAAGATGGTTGAAATCGGAGGCGTTAACAAAATATTCTTCGTAGCGTTTAGCTCCTTCGAGAACCATTTCTCTTTCACTGTCCAGAATTTCTCCGATTGTAGATTGTTTAAAGTCCATAGTTTAAACAAACGGCGGCATTTCACCTAACCCGTTTCCATCCACATTGTTTTCACTAACATGTTCTTTCCTGCATATCACAAAAACACATATAAGCTATTTATAGTGTAGCAAAATTAGGTTATTATACAATAAATGAATAAGAAATTTGCAAATGTTGTATTTCCAATAGCGGTTGATAAGGAATTTCAGTATGAAATACCTGAGAGCATTGGATATAGGATTGAGGTCGGAATGCGGGTGTCTGTGCCCTTCGGCAGGCGTAAGAGCATTGGATATGTTGTAAGCATTACGGATAAAGCTGTTTATAAGAATCTAAAAGCTATAAGCAGACTGCTGGATAATTTTGCAGTGTTTGATGAAAAGATGCTTGAGTTCACAAAGTGGATAAGCAGGTATTATTACTGCAGCTGGGGAATAGTGCTTGAGACAGCCTTGCCGCCGGGCATGAAAAAAGAAGTCATCTCACGTAAAAAGCAGAGGATTGTATCTGTAGCAAAACCTCAAAAGACAATCTGTTCTGACATTGATTCCAAAAAGATAAAATCTGCAAAACAGATAAAAGTCCTGAAGATATTATTATCAGCTAAAGGAATTTGTATGGAATGCAAGGCATTGTGCGGTTTCGCAGGTGTAACAGAAGCTGTTGTGAAATCATTGAAGAAGAATGGATATGTAGGTGTAAGTCCTAAGGTTTTTTACAGAGACCCGTTTGCAAGAGAGACTGTTATAAATACTCAACATCTTTCTCTGACCAGTGATCAAAGCAGTGTTCTTAAAAAGGTAGTAAGTTCTATTAAAAAAGGATGCTTCAATACCTTTTTGCTTCATGGTATTACAGGCAGTGGGAAAACGGAGATTTATCTTCAGACAATTGATTTCTGCATAAAAAACAAAAAACAGGCAATTGTCCTTGTTCCTGAGATATCTTTAGCTTCCCAGATTATTCAAATATTCAAATCGCGCTTTGGAGACAGAGTTGCCATATTGCATAGCCGCTTATCCAAAGGGGAAAGATATGATGAATGGGAGAAAATCAAAAAGGGAAAAGTAGATATTGTTGTTGGTGCAAGGTCAGCAATATTTGCGCCGTTTAGTAATACCGGGCTGATAATAGTGGATGAATCACATGAGCCTGCATATAAACAAGGAGAGACGCCCAGATATAATGGCAGGGATGTGGCTATAATGCGCGGAAAACTCGCTAATATAACGGTTTTGCTTGGAACAGCCACTCCTTCCCTTGAGACATATTATAATATAGAAGCAGGGAAGTATGAACTTATTGAGTTGAAAGAGCGAATAGATAAAAGAAAGCTGCCTGATGTCAGGATTGTTGATATGCAGGACCGCAATGTGAAGATTCCTGAGTCTCAGGTTTTCTCAAAGCCGTTGCTACTGGCTATCAAAGATAAACTTTCAAAGAAAGAGCAAATAATATTGTTTTTAAACAGGCGGGGTTTTTCAACATATATTATGTGCTATAAATGCGGCTATGTTGCAAGATGTCCGGAATGTAACGTGTCGCTGGTTTATCATTCACAACAGGATAAAGTGAGATGCCATTATTGCAATTTTGAGGATAAACCTCCAAATATATGTCCTGAGTGCCAGGCCTTCTATGTAAAATACAGTGGTTATGGAACAGAGAAAGTAGAGGAGGAAATATCAAGCTTATTCCCTCATGCGAAATATCAGAGAATGGATACAGATACTACAACCCGAAAGAATTCTCATCAGGGAATATTAAGGGGATTCAAGCATCATGAATTTGATATACTTATAGGAACGCAGATGATAGCAAAAGGACTGGATTTTCCAAAAGTTACATTGGTAGGTGTTATTTCTGCCGATACAAGTCTTTTTTTTCCGGACTTCCGCTCAGGAGAAAGAACATTCCAGCTTTTAACGCAGATTGCAGGCCGTTCAGGCAGAGGGCCCGTCCCAGGCGAGGTTATTATTCAAACTTATAATCCAAATCATTTTAGTATTATTGCTTCAAGCACCTATAATTATAATGATTTCTACAAAAAGGAAATGCTTTTCAGAAAAGGTCTTAACTACCCGCCTTTCAGACACATAGTTCTAATAACCGTCAAAGGACATGACAGCGCAAAGGTTATAAGAGCATCTAATGGTTTGGTTTTCCTGCTGAAGAAAGAATTGAGCGGTCAGGATTGTAAGCTTCTCGGTCCGGCGCCGGCTCCTATGGCAAAAATAAAGAATCAGTATCGCTGGCATATTCTTATAAAGCATAAGATGCCTGGGAAAATAAACGGTTTTATTGAAAGATCTATGAAGGGATTAAAGCGCAGCAAGTTACAAATGGGGAAAACTAATATAATGGTGGATATTGATCCGATGAATACGCTCTGAAAATTTTTCTTGAACTTAGCATATTAGATTGCTATCATAAAATGCAATTTAAATTTACCCATTTGATGAATGTGGGAGAGATTCTAGGCTAACGGTTGTGTATTTCAGCTTGGGGCGCCGAAGGGGTAATACTCTCAGGCAAAAGGACCGCATTCTGATGGGCCTCTGGAGAAGACAGAATTACCGAAGGGGTAATTTCTCTGAATAGAGTTTAGAGAAAGATCTCTCAGGTTAAAAAGGACAGGGGAGAGTGATTGGAATAATCATTCTCCCTATTTTTTTGGAATAAAAGAAGGTTTTTATGAAAACCCCGTTGTATGACTGGCATGTTGCTAATAAAGCGAGAATGGTTGAATTTGGCGGATGGGAAATGCCTGTTTATTATACTACTGTTTCAGATGAACACAATTGTGTCAGAAAAAATGTCGGGCTTTTTGACCTGTGTCATATGGGGCAGATTAGTGTTTCAGGAGATAATGCATTGGAATTTCTGCAACAGATAGCAACTAACAATATTTCCAAGATAGCACCCGGCCAGGTTCAGTATTCTCTGGTTTGCAATAATTCTGGCGGAGTTATTGATGATGTTCTTGTGTATAAGAAGAGTAATAGTTATCTTGTTATAGTAAATGCATCTAATACTCAGAAGGATTTTGAATGGTTTAATGCGCATAAAATTAGCGATGCAGAGATTAGTAATGTATCAAATGATATTTTAATGTTAGCAGTACAGGGTCCAAATGCCGAAAAGTGTCTTCAGAAGATTGTGAATATAGATTTAAAAGAGATAAAGTATTATTATTTCAAAATGGGGGAGATAAACGGGACGAAGTCCCTGATATCACGAACAGGTTATACAGGGGAAGACGGGTTTGAAATATATGCAGAATGCGACACGAAGGTATGGGAAGCTATACTTGATGCAGGAAAAGAATACGCAATTAAACCAATAGGGCTTGGAGCACGGGATACTTTGCGTTTAGAAGCAGCAATGCCTCTTTATGGACATGAATTAGATATAGATACTAATCCGTTGGAAGCCGGATTAGGACATTTTGTAGACAGCAATAAAAAAGGGTTCATAGGAAAAGATGCGATTGAAAGGATAAAGAAAGAAGGAATAAGTAAAAAACTAGTTGCGTTTCGTATGCTGGATAGAGGCATACCAAGGCATGGATATAAAATAGTTAAAAATGGTAAAATAGCTGGAAAGGTGACAAGCGGCACAATGTCTCCGACTTTGAATGAAGCAATAGGATTGGGGTATATAGGGGAAGAGTACTCGGATTTAAACACAAAGATAGATATTGTTATAAGAGATAAAGGTTATGAAGCAATTATTATAAAGAAGCCATTTTATAAAAGGAAGGGATAGTAATGGGAACAGAGAAAAAGGGATTTAAATTCTTAGAAACACATGAATGGATTAATGTCTCAGGAAATATTGGCAGAGTAGGGCTCTCGGAGTATGCAGTAAAAGAATTAAATGAGGTGGTTTTTATTGAACTCCCTGAAGTTGGAGTGCAAGTTAGCCATAGCAAACCATTTGGAACAGTTGAATCTGTTAAAGCAGTTTTTGATTTGAATTCACCGGTAACAGGAAAGGTTGTAGCTGTAAACCAATTAGTAAAAGACAGCCCTGAAAAGGTTGCCTCAGATCCCTATGAAGAAGGATGGATGATAGAAATAGAATTACCCGATGTTTCTGAGCTAGATTCATTAATGGATTATGAAGAGTACAATCAATTTCTTGAAAGCAAGGTAAAATAAAATGGTATATATACCTAATACTTCCAGAGATAAGAAAGAAATGTTAGAGACTGTAGGATGTAAATCTATAGATGATTTATTTATAGGAATAGATCAAAGAGTTAAGTTAAAGGGCAAATTGAAATTGCCGAAATCCCTTTCTGAAATGGAAGTTACTGCCCTTATAAAAGAGATAGGGGAGAAAAATGCTGGTTTAAAAGATTATATATCGTTTCTTGGCGGGGGAGCGTATGAACATTTTATTCCGAGTGTTGTGAAGCATATTACAGGAAGGTCAGAATTCTATACCGCTTATACTCCATATCAGGCTGAAGCAAGTCAGGGGACATTGCAGGCAATATATGAATATCAGTCTCTTATATGCGAGCTTACTGGGATGGATGTTTCAAATGCATCTATGTATGATGGAGCATCAGCAGTGTCTGAAGCAGCTTTTATGGCATCAAGAATTACTGGTCTAAAGAAAATTATTGTCTCTGAAACAGTTCATCCGCATTACCGCCAGGTTTTGAAAACATATACTGAAGCCGCTGATTTGGAATTGCGTGACATCGCATCCAGAGATGGAATGGTGGATATAGATATGTTGAAAGAATCGATAGATGATAATACAGCGTGTGTAATAATTCAGAATCCAAACTTTTTTGGATGTCTTGAACATGTGGATACTATTGAGCACATTGTCCATTCTAAGAAATCGCTGTTTATTATGTGTATTGATCCATTATCTCTCGGCATTTTAGCTCCACCAGGAGAATATGGAGCAGATATTGTTGTTGGAGAAGGGCAGTCTCTTGGTAATAACCTTGCTTTTGGAGGTCCTTATTTAGGGCTTTTTTCCTGCAAGAAAGATTTTCTTCGGCAAATGCCCGGAAGAATTGTGGGGAGAACGAAGGATAAAAATGGGAATACTGGATATGTTCTCACTCTGCAAACACGTGAACAGCATATAAGAAGAGCGAGAGCAACCTCGAATATCTGCTCTAATCAGGCTTTAAACGCTCTTGCCTGTACTGTATATCTTTCATGTATGGGGAAACAGGGTATTACCGATGTAGGTAATTTATGTTTGCAGAAAGCTCATTATGCTCAAAAAGAGATTGAAAAGATAGATGGATATACTCTGAAATTCAAGCAGCCGTTCTTTAAGGAATTTCTTATACAATGTCCCATGAATCCTGAAGAAATTAATAAGAGGTTATTAGAGCACAATATAATTGGCGGTCTCTCAGTTGACAAATTTTATCCTGAATTAAAAGACTGCATGCTTGTGTGTATAACTGAGATGAGAACAAAAGGACAGATTGACAAGTTTGTTAATGTACTTGCTAAGATAGGTTAAAGCTTAAAAAGAGATAAATGCCTTAATCACGCCATGTCATATGATATTCTTTTTTATGCACGTGTTTTTCCTCCTGAAATATTATATGTCGTTCCAGTAATATAACTTGCTCTTTTAGAAGCTAAAAAACAGACTAAATCTGATACTTCTCTTAATTTTCCGACTTTTTCCAATGGAACAGAAACTTTTTTATATCCTTCTCTAAGCTGTTTTATTGTTATTCCTCTTGTGTAAGCAAGAGCTTTTTCATATTCAGGGTTTCTCAATGCTGTTTTTTCTAATATGCCTGGAGCAACTCCAATTACTCTTATCCCGTATCTTCCCAATTCTTTACCCCATGATCTTGTAAATGCATACAAAGCTGCCTTTGTAGCTGCATAGCAGCTTTGCCCTTCGGAGCCCTCTAATCCACATTCAGATGTTATGTTAATTATTGCTCCTTCAACTTGTTTTTTAATCATCTCTCTTACGACCGCTTGTGTGCATAAATAAACGCCCTTCTGGTTTATAGATATCATCCTGTCAAATTCATCTTCGTGAAGTTCATATTTTCCTTTGGGGTCATTAGGTGAGACAAGCAGTCTTGGAATATTAATTCCCGCATTGTTAACCAGAATATCTATTTTATTGTAAGCTTCAATAGTTTTTTTAACCATTCTTTCAACACTGGCTATTTTAGTAATGTCAGTTTGAATATATAAATATTTTTCATTCTCTCTGGATAATTGTGGTTGTTTAATAATATCTTCACTTTTTTCCATTATATCAGCTACAACAACGCTACAACCATTCTCAGCAAGTGCAATGGCTACTTCTCTACCAATACCTGATGCAGCGCCTGTTATAATTGCAATTTTATCTTCCAGATTGAGCCAAGACATTTTACTTGCCCTCCTTTTTAGGTTAGTATCCTTTTTACTACATCTATTGTTTTGCCTGCATCACCTGTTGCCTGAGCTTTCTTTAACTCATCTCGTCTGGCATAAATCATAAGAGCCTTTTTCATTACATTGGCAAACAGCTCTCTTGAGAGTGACATTGCTTTTACAGGGTTCATCCTGTAAGTGAACTGATCTTCACCGAACCATCCCTGATATCCTGTATCAATTGCTGCGTAACAGAAATCTGCAAGTCTCCAGTTATCTCCTGTTCCGGCAACTCTGTCCTCATCATTGGAATGCAATTTTGCGTTATTAACGTGGAAATTGACAACAGGTATGCCAAATTTTTTAGCTGTGTATAAATTATCTGCCGGCTCATTTCCATACATCTGCTCATGTCCGTAATCTATTGCAACACCCATGTTTTTTCCTCCGCAGGCAGAGTTGACACAGCCTGCAACAAGCATTGCCTTTGGAGTTGTTGATATGATCATATTGCCTTCTCTTGGCTCGTGAAGCTTTGCTTCAACTCCGAATTTTAATCCAAGTTTTTTTGCCTTTTTGTTTATCTCGATACATCCTTGTACAAATCTGTCAAGAAGCACGCCATAATCAGCCTGAAAGTTATAATCCCAACCGTCTGAACCAGGCCACAGAGCAACGCTTATACATCCGACTTCTTTTGCTATTTCAACTCCCTGAAGCGCTATTTTGAGAGCATCTTTTCTTACTGCTGAATTTGCATTTGTTATCCCGCCGAACTTCCACTTTGGATCAGTCCACAGGTTTGTATTCATATTTGTCGGCGTAATTTTATACTTCTTAAGCGCTTTTTTTACTTCATCTATGACTTTCTGGTCCTTTTTGTAATTTTTGTCTATAAAAACAGACTCGTGAAATTCTATTCCAGCTATTCCTGCTTCTGCTACTCTTTGTATTTGTGAAACGATATCACTTTTAAAATTTTCCTTATTACTGTTATATCCAAGAGGTGCAAACCTGTCGCAGAAGTCCCCTGCGCACCAATGCCCCGCAGCAAACTTTATCTCGTATGTTTCAAAGAACGCATCAAGCTTTTTTCCTTCAAGATATCCTTGAAATTTTGGGAGTTGCTTCAAGGTGTTTTTATCTACTTTCATTCTTTCAATCTCCTGTTTTGTTATATTCGATAATTTCTACTTTACCAAATATTCCATAAGATACAAACTTATATTTATCTGTCCATTTTTCTTCCTTGCAAAAATGTCCGGGACCTACTGATTTTAATTTACCTTTGTAGTGAAGCGGACCCAGCATATTTCTCAAGCTTCCAACAAGCTCAAGACCGATTTTGTTAGTGCCTCTCTTTAGAAGTTTTGTGATATCCAGTTCATACGGCTCCCAGCACAAAAGACCAGCTTGCCTGTTGTTTATCTTTATATTTATTATCGCTGCCTTATGCTTATTAATCTTGAGTATATATTTCCTGTTTTTTCTCTTATCAACAGATATATCCTGTTTGTACGTTATTGAACCCGGATAAAACGGAAAACCCTGTTCTACCCAATTACCTGTTTTGATTGTATTTTGTGATTTTTCAAGAACAAGATTATTCTTATTAACACTGAAATCTCCGACTATATAACAATTTTCCAGCTCAACATCCTGTCTGTATTTCTTTGTGACAAGCAAAACTTCGTTTTTCCCCTTTTTCAGATATTTGGCTACAGGGATTAATTTGAAACTTATGTCAATATACCACTCAGGGTTTTTATACATAACCTTTTTGTTATTAATAAAAATATCGAAGTTTTGTGGTTCTTCAATCAATAAATTGATGTTATTAGCAGAATCCAGATTTGACAAGAATTCAAATTTTAGAGAGACTTTTGCATTGTCTAAGTCTTTCATATTCTTGTATGCTTTCCAGAACTGAACGCCAGTGTTACTCTTTATCTCAGGCAATCCGAAGTGTTCTCTGATTTGTTCCTGAGCTTTCCATACAGGGAGGAGCATTCTGCTCCATTTTTTATCCTGTATTCTGTATCTACAGAAATCAAGTGTCAGAGCGTTCATATGAGACAACTCAATATTCCATTTATCCTTTGAAACTGCTACTTTTTGCGTCTCCATTTCCTTTCTTTCCACAGCTTTTGGTTTTTTCCCCGGATCCAATGAGAGAAGCAAAGAACCTGTTGAATATATATGATGTTTTGTTTCAGCATAGCCTTCTGTGTTCACTGTTTCGACTTCACAGATATCTCCAGTTTCAGAATCCCATTTTTCAAAAACACCTTTCCCTTTCATCTTTATCGTAAGATCAAGCCCCATTTTTCTGTTCGTATTAACTAAAAACAGAAATTTCTTTTTGTTTATTTCTCTGAGCTGATAGATAATGTCTTTTGTATCATCTTTCTTCTTACCTGAAATTTGAACTTCTTTTTCCATGACTTTATTGAGTGTTTTTTCTATTTTATGCTTATCGTTATTTATTATCAGGGCATTTTTCTTTAAAAATTCTGTTATCTCTTTATTTAAATTTCCGTCTATTCTATCCGGTAGTTTTCCTATAGTCAGGATTTTTCCGCCTTGCGCAGTAAAGTTTTTTAGCAGTTTAAATATATTACTATTCCAGGTGATAGAGCAGGGAATAATTACCACTTTGTATCCGACTTCTCCGATTATAAATTTCCCGTCTTTTGTTTTTCCGTGCTTTTCAATTACCATCTCATCCCCGTAATCATAATCCCTGTGAATCTCAAGAAGGATTTTTGAAAGATTCAGGAATTCTTCGTCTAATTCGTTCAATGCTTCGGTTCCTTTTGGATGATATACGCTCCATGCGCTTCCTATTGGATGAAGAACCAGAATATCCCTTACAGCTTTTCCCTGAGACAGAATAAAACTCAGTCTGCCATAATAATCCTCTACTTTCTTGTAATACTTCCACCATGGAGATTGATAATGGATTGAGGCAGGAAAATCTCTTTTTCTGCAGCCTTTCAGAGAGTACAAAGATAAGTGCTGGCATCTGAAGTTCACACCAAGCGCATACTGCCAGTCTCCAACCCATTTCTGACCTTCAAAGCTAAAATCCCAGCCTGTGCATCCGTAAAGTTCTGACAGGACTCTTTTACGCCCAAGTTGATTTGCGGCAGATGAACACTGTTTTACTGTAAGAATTTCCGATATTCTTTCTGTGAGAATATCTATCCCCGGCTGATGCATGTACATATAATGAGGCATTGCCGCTCCTATAGAGCTAATTTGGTGTTTTAAAGTTTGTTCTGCATTGTAATGCCCTGTTTGCTGAAGATTATGTTTTTCGCACCAGTTATAAATATTCTCAGAAAAGTTCTTGAGAAATAGTTCTGTTACGCATTTCCAATAATCGTATCGAACTTTTTTAAAATCGCCCGTTTCATATATTAAAGAGGGAAGTTTATCAATAATACTGTAATTGCATCTTGAGTTAAAATGTTCCGGAAGTTTATCTGTCCACGGCAATACAGCTTTTACTTCTTTGGGTTTGACTTTAGTGAAACTGGCCCAGTGATGATAATTCGGCTCATCAGTAAAAATGCCAGGTATTGCTCCGCCAAATTCTTTTCCTGTTTCTTTCAAATAAGCTTCATGTGTGCTTTTTATAAACGCATCAACTGCTTCTTTACTCATTGTGTCAAGATATGAAGCTCCGTTGTACCACGGGCTGTCAGGAGCATACTCAAAGGTTGCAACTAACAACTTGTTTTTGGCATTGGGTATGGCTTCTACCAATATCTTCTTTTTAATATTCTTAGCATCTTTCGAAGAAATTTCTCTAAAAACAACTCCTTTATTTCTATATTTCTTATTCTTTGATGTAACAATCCCGCCTGCCGCTCCGCTTGGCCAGCAGTCTTCGTCATAGAGCCATGCATTCATTTCTGTTTTTTTAGCCTCATCCACACATGCCTTTATCATCTTCATCCATTCTCGGGACAGGTATTCTGTAATAAGCCCAACCCTGGAGTGCATGAAAAACCCACCCATACCGGCTTTTTTCATCTCTCTTATCTGTCTTCTAAGTTCAGCTTGTTCCAGCTTATCATTCCAGCTCCAGAACGGCGCTCCCCGCCAATCTTTGCCTGGATTTTTAAATGTTTTTTGAATTTGGTTCATGATTTCTCCTCATTTTTCTGATAACACAGCACGAGCAACACGAAGTACATTACCGCCAATAATTTTTTGAATATCCCTATCCGAGTATCCACGTTGAACCAGTCCTACAGTAAAAAGAGGCCAGTTGGTCCATGCAAGACTCTGGCGCTGTTTTTCCTGTCTCCATTTTGGATCAAAAAGAGGATCATTTTCAGGCCAAAAATTTTCAAAGCGTGGATGTATTCTACGGCGTTTTGGAATTTTTGTCTTTTCTTTTTCAGAACTTTGTGATTTATAGCCTCTATCAGTCCCGATGGCAACATGATCCACACCAAACTTGCGAACTGCATATTCAATATGGTCCAATAATGCGTTAATGTCTCCATTCCTACCCAAAAATGCAGGTATACAGCAGATACCAATATAACCGCCAGTGTCAGCAATTGTGCGAATTACTTCATCCGGCTTTGCCCGGCAGTGTTTGTTAATTGTCAGGCATGTCGAATGACTGGCTACTACAGGACGATCAGAAACTTTAGCTGATTCCAGACTTGTCTGCCATCCGGAATGTGCAACATCAACAATCACACCTGTCCGGTTCATCTCATGTATCACAGCACGACCAAAATCACTTAACCCACTATTGCTTATTTCTGCACAGCCATCGCCAAGCATATTACGGCGATTATAGGTAAGATGCATCATCCTGCATCCCAATTGAAAGAAAATTTTAATATAGGGAAGCTCTTCTTCTACAGAATTCCATTGCTGCGTTAAAGGAACACCATTCAGGCTAAGATAAAAGCAATGACGTCCTTGTTTCTTTGTGAGGTCAATATCATCCGGAACAGTTGCTCTGTTTAGGAAATTACTCATCATGTCAGTAACATGAGTAAAACGTGCGAATCGCTTTATAAGCCGTAAAGGCGATGGTCCTTCCGCACCTGCATTCTGAAAAACACAGGTTACTCCGGATGCCTCCCATGCTTCTTTGAATTCCTTCTGCTCGGTTTTATCAACTAAATGTTGCATCATATTCATCTCTTCCATCAAGTCCACTAGTTCTATGTTAGACGCTCCTTCCTCAATAGCCTTACAAATAGCATCTCCGTCAACCGCAGAACTAGGAGCAAATCCATAGGAATCGCAGACAATGGAGTTTCGATGAAGTTCAAGTCCATGCTCTAGGTCTTTTTTAGATGGCTTAAGAATGCTAAGAGCTATTTGTCTTTTTTTATTTATTTTATTATTCATTAGTTTATTGCCCTCTCCAACTGTTAGCTTTTTTCTCATTACTTTTTATAACTAAATCATTGCTATTTTCTGTTCTACCAAATTTCGTGTGGCAGTGTAAAATACTTCCTATTTTTTATCCATCGCTAGGACGGCGAAGTAAGTAAAGCACAGTAGAACAAGGTGGGATATTAACCGTGAAGGAGGAAATTTCCTTGCCAATAACTTTCTGAGCAAAAGCGTCGTACACATCCATAGGTTGGGGGAGAGAAATTATTTTCTTTCCTCCTTCCTTGGTGTGAATCGAGAGCATAGATTTATTGGCATAGATGATGTCATTCTTAGTGTCCAGATATCGATGCACCCCAGCATACTCAAAGATGTTCTGAAGGACGTCCCGAGATACGAAAGGAATGGATATATATATTGAGGTCCATCCTTTAAAATTTTTAAGGCAGAAAGCTGGTAATTTTTTACTCTTAAAAGGTTGCAATCCTAATACAGTTACTGTAGGGTCATCAACATAAAAAACAGGACCTTCTATTAATAACTCTTTACCAAAACAGGCAATCTCTTCCTTCTTGGTCCCTCCCGAAAAGGTCTCCAAATCCTTCAAAGAGAGGTCATAATCTTTCCTCAAATTTATGTCCAGGAATAGTCTTAGGTAGTGAAGAGGAAAGGTAATCTCTTCAGGTTTAATAGGAGAATCTGGATGATACATACAGTAGTAGTCATCTTTGGCAAACATTACTTGCTGCCATTTCCCAGGAAGAACAATCTGAGGCCGAACACTCCAGAGTGTCTGCTTTCCATCCCATAAATGCATCTGTAGACCAAAACTACTTGCCGCGGAATTTTTTACCCACATTCCTATAAAATCAAATTTCTTTATCCTTTCAGCAAAGATATTAGTGTCTACATAGTTCTTGAATATATTGGTAGGTGTGTAGCCACCTTGACCTCCGTGGAATTTCCATCTCATTACATTATTCTCTGCCTTCAAGGTATGATTCAAAAGTTTAAGTGATTTGTGACTCCATTTATCTACATCGGTAAGTTCAGATAAGGAAGTGATTTTGCTAATGTTGGTTGGGAGTGTTCTTTTGATAGTGGGCAAACCCTGTGTCAAGGAATGAGATGCGGATATCTCTATTACCTGTGGAGCTTTTTCTCTGATAGATTTTACCTTCATACCTATCAAGCTAGAAATATTCTCATCAGATGCGCCTTCTTCATCAATGAAGCCAGGGGCATAAAGCCAGAGAATTACTTTATCATTTCTCTTAGTTACCTTCTCTATGCATAGGCGCTGTTCCTGGGTGAGGACGAAGCAATTAAGAAATATATAGACCTTATAATCCGGCAATTCCTTCTTTCCCAGGTCATTGAGGAGAATTACATCAAACGGAATTCCGCATTTAAATAATTCACTATGAATTTCAGTTGTCAAAATAGAAGTAAATGTTCTCGGATACTGTCCGTGTTCTAAATAATAAAGACTTTCTAAGTCATAAATTAAGGCTACTTCGCTCACTGAACCTCTATTTAATTCTAAGCTTTCCTGGGCAATCTCCTGCATCCTGGCTATATTCTCCATAATAATGGGGTCATCATACCAGCCTCCCCTTGGCTCTCTGCCAAAATCAGCCCACATGAATGCTACTCCCCAAGCCAGGCTGTGGCAGAACTGCCGGCGAATCTTGGCTATGGACTCAGTAAGATTGGCGGCCCAGCAGAAATCCTTAGACGCAATATGAGTTCTAATATCTGCGTCTTGGATAGATAGTTTTCCATGTAATCTCATACTCTCAACACTATGCCTTAACTGTCCATCGCCACCCATCATCCGTTTCTTATATACAGATGGAGAAATGAAGTAATCCACCAGTGGGGAAGAAAGGACTTTTTCTTGAGCACCATGCCCGAATTCAGGTGGGTACATGCACATCCCAAAAAGATAGCCATAATAGACTCCATAGAGCACGCGCTGGTTAGTTTCTTCCTTAACAATTTTCCCAAAATAAAGAATGTCTTCGGCAATTACTTCATCATGGCAATGATAGTAATCAAGAACCTTGCACTCTTTATGAGGATCCTTGAAGACGAGAAGAGAATTAGTCAGTCTCTCTTTCTTGTCGGGAATGGTGGCATTTTCAAAATTAACTGCAGGGTCTCCCCATGCTTTTTTTAAGAGAGATACACTTCCATACTTTTTTCTGAGCCATTCCCGGAATTTTTGGGTCATTGCTTTCCCTGTATCGGGCATATCCCATCGTTGTCCATAATAATACCACTCTGAAGTACCGCCATAGCGTGTTTCACAGCTAATTATCCTTTTGCCCCACTGTGTTCCTTCCAGATGTTTTATCCAATCTCTCAATACCTGACCAACTTCCTCTCTCCACACTTTCGAGGCAAGAGATGCTCTCTTTGCTCTGCCTGACTCATCAGCGGCAGGAACCACGGGTCCGGTAGCGTATCCTATCCATTCATCAGGGTGTTTATCCATCCACCAATCAGGAGGCTCCAGTGAAAGAGAAAATAGAATGAAGGCTTGGGGATCAATGCTTATTATTCTTCTCATCTCGTTATCCGAAGCGGTAAAATCATACTCCCCTGGAGAAAGCCATGTTTTTTTAAGGATAACAATTAGTTCATATATATGCACACCTGCTTTCTTAAAATTTTCAATCTGTCTTTCTCCGCAAGAGCTAAAGGGGCCTGAGTATGGGTTAAGGTAATATATGGCTGGATAGGGCTTCTCATTAATGATAAAAGCAGGGAAACCTCTTGAGAGATCAATTCTGCAGGAAGCCTTCTTTTCCTTATTCAAAAAATTTAGGGGCCCAATCAATTTTTCTTTTGCCATTCTCCTTTGAGCAAGTTCATGAGTATCTGCAAAGAGTTGATTGTCGAATCTATCAGCCCAGGGAGCCGAGAAAGCATCCCCTATAATATAACCTTTTTTCCATGAGGAATCATCAAAAGAGGAGGTCATCCATGATTTATCAATTTTTTTACTAACTTTCCAGCTCGAATCCGAGAAAAGAAATTGTTTATCTCCTGAGGAAAGTTCGAGAATTCCCTTTAACATGAGAGCAGCCATTGAGCCCTCATTATATGCCTCGACTGCTATTATATTAGTGCCCTCTTTAAGAGAATGGCTAATATCGTATTTCATTACCTTCTGCCAATCATCACTCTTCCCTATCTCTTTACCATTTACATATAAATTGAAAGCGTTGTCAGCAGTTATCCAGAGAGAAGAGGACTTTACCGGATGTATAATCTTGAAACTTTTCCTGAAGTACCGCCATTGCTTGCGGCAACTCAGTGATGGGTCCTCAGGATACCATATCCATCTTGCCTTGGTAAGAAGCGGTTTTTCCTTCACTTTCTCTAAAGGGAAAAAAGTGCGGACTACATTGGAGATTTCAACCTCATCGATAATACCATTGAATGGCTCACGTGAATCACTACCAGCGCCAATAGTCACATTCGTCACGTTGGCAGCAATCTTATAGTCACTCAGATTCCTCAGGATTGTCGATTTAACACACAAACCATTTATGTAAAGATTCACCGCTCTCGTTTCAGAATCATAGGTTCCCGCAATATGGTACCACCGATCAGCAATAAGAATAGAGTCTGAAGCAATTACCTCCTTGATATTTCCAAGATTCAATTCCATCAGGAATTGATCTCCATTTACCAAAAGCCGGTAACTATCTAACTTAGAGATTATCCGCTGATTTACAAAGCGTCGTTCCTTAATACATATCCAGGCTTGGAGAGTAATTTTATCTGTGATGTTCAGACCAGAAGACCAAGGCATTTTAATGTAGTCATCTACACCATCAAAGAGCAGTCCACCATTTAACTTACCTGTAGTCCAGTTAGCACCGTTAATCATCCCATGATTGGCATAAGCACTACTATCTGAAGCTTTATCTCCGCTTCCCTCATCTAAATGTAGCAACACTGCATCCTCATCGAGTTTAACAGTAAAAAAGGCACGAACAGTATTCGAAATCCTGACTTCATCTATCATTCCATCGAAAAAACATGAACCACCAAACCTGGTTCTTGCTCCTATGGCTAAATCCCAATTAGCTTGTGCTGGTGCATGGTCCCAATTTAAACTCTTAAGCAACGCTCCATCTAAATAAATCTTTAATTGCTTTCCAGTCCAAACACCAGCCACATGATGCCAACGATTATCCCTCAAGTCTGGACCTCCTGTCACTCCGCCACAGGTATCCAGACCAGACATTATGTTAAATCTTATAACACCATTATAAAGAGATAAAGTATAGCCCCGGGTACCGGCTGGACTATAAATACCTGGAGTTGTTGAAATATAATCATATTTATCTACAATCATATTACGTTCAGCAACCCCTCTTGCCTTAATCCATGCTTCTATGGTGAATGGCTCCTGTAAATCAAGAGCAGACTCAGCGGCACTGTCATCAATCCTCACAAAACTTGAGGTGCCATTAAATTCTAACCCATTTCCAAATTTACCTTCAATCCAACTTGGTTGGGTCGTACCCTCCGTTGTTCCATTAAAGCTATTAGCACTTGGGTCATGCACCGTGTTCCCACCTCCCTCATCCATATGTAAAAGTAGAACTGTATTCTTATCAATTTCAAAGGGTTTTGGTCCGATGTCTTTTATTGGTTCCTGCTCAGTTTCTTTTATAGTAGCCCCCTTAAACGGGTTTACATCATCTGCCATTATTGTACCAACCTGACCAAAAATAAAAACTGCCATCAAAAAATACTTTAACCTTTTCATAGATAATTCTCCTTTTTTTCTGTATATTTTTACTCATCATTACATAATTTACAGCATTTTTTAGCAAAGGTTGCATTTTAGATGATTCAATACGTGGGTAATGTCATGGCAGCGGTAACCTTATCATGAAGCATCCACTCTACATGGCCATCAGAGAAGAGAAGATTTAGCCCCCCAGAATGATAGTCTCCGAGTCTTCCGAGGGAAGCACTATCAGTACCTGCATATCCACAGGTGCCAGGTTTCATACGAGGATCAAAGGAGGTGAAGTCACCAAAAGACTGTATTGAATCAGCTATAACCCATTTATTAGTAGGATTTTTAACGTGATTTTCTTTTACATAATTGAAAACACCTCCTGTATATATCCCAAAATTGAGGTTGTAGGTATAGGTAAAACTTCCGGCACCAGCCCAATTCGCACTTGGACAACGCCTAACCCCCTCTATTTGAGAACCTATATAGGGAGCCAATGGGCCATCAGAGAAAAACCAGTAGTGAAAGTCAGGTCCTCCATTTCCTATGGGGAAATATCCATCGTAGTCATCTATGTACATTGTAACAGCCAAGCCCCATTGCCTCAGGTTAGAGATGCATTTTATCCTTCTAGCCATTTCCCTTGCTCCAGTAAGCGCAGGCAAAAGCAGTGATGCAAGCAGAGCAATAATAGCTATTACGACCAAAAGCTCAATAAGCGTAAATCCGACACTCTCAAACTTATCCCTCATCCATTTCATCATAATTTGTTTCCTCCTCTTTTGGAGAACAATTGTAGCATATAGCAAATAGTTTTAACAAACTATAAGGATTTTAAGAAAAACTAGGAGGATTTTAGGATTTTCTGTATTCACTGGGGGAGGTTTTGATAAGCTCTTTGAACATCCTGGCAAAGTAACTGGAATCATGAAAACCTACTTCAAAACATACATCCGTGACGGATTTATCAGTATTTGAAAGTAAGTCACACGCTTTTTGTATGCGATAATTTGTTACATATTCCATTGGGGTCATGCCGCTTATGTCTTTAAATACCTTGCAGAAATAGTTTGTCTGCAAATAGCCAATATCAGCCAGATCCTTCAGGTGGATATCCTTATCGTAATTGTCTTCAACATATCTTATGACCCTGAAACAAGTTTCCCTTTTTGTGGATATGTCTTTATCAATGTTTTTCTGTTTCTGGTAGTCTGAATAAAACCTGCAGACATTTACTATAAGTTCAAATATATATGCCTTAATCAAAATATTATATCCTTCAGGTTCTTTTTCTATTTCATTCACTGTCTTATTCAATATAGCTTCTACAAATTTAGATTGTTCGCTGGTAAGATGAAGTTTATATTTAAAATCTGTTTCTTTTCTATAAAAGGGCTCTATATAGAATAAGTCGTTAAAACTGTCTATATCTTTAAGCTTGCTTCTAATTTCCTTTTTAAATACAGCTGAGTCTATCAGGATGTTCACTAACTCTAAATTATCTGCATTCTTATAACCATGCGCTTGTTCAGGAGTAATTACAAAAAAATCGCCCACTGTGACAGGAAATTCTGCGTTTTTTGATTTTTTATTTTCGCCTTGCATCTGAATAACATTAATCCCCTTTCCTCTTAATATGTAAACCAGTTCTATAAAGTCATGTGTATGTAATTCAAGATCTAACTGCTCAAGTTTAAAAACATATATCTCTAGGTCTTTTTTAAAACGCTTTTTTGATGATTTCATGATGGTTTTTTATTTATACAATATAAATACTAACACATTTTGAACAAATTTAAAAATTTTTACTCAGTGCTCCCTATTATTGACATTTATTTTGCTAGTATCAATATCTATCAAAACTATTCTATAAGGAGGGGAGTAAATGGCTTTATTATTTTACATTACCTAGACAGCGCATCATTTGATTTATTATACTCCATGAGATATAATCAAAAACCATGATGGAAAAAGCGAAATTAGGGGTTTTGGTATCAGGCAGAGGATCCAATCTTCAGTCTATTATTGATAATATTGGAAAAGGGAAATTGAATGCGGAAATAGCTGTTGTTATAAGTGATGTAAAGAATGCCTATGCTCTGGAAAGGGCAAGGAAATATAATATAAAAACATGTTTTGTCAATCCCAAAGATTTTAAAAACCGCGGCGGATTTTTTGATGAAATAGCAAAAACTCTGGAAGAAAACAATGTCGAATATGTGATTCTTGCAGGATTTATGAGAATAATTCCTTTATCACTAATAAATGTATATAAAAATAAAATGTTGAATATTCATCCTGCGCTGCTTCCTTCTTTTCCAGGGTTGGGCGTGCAGAAAAAAGCACTGGAATATGGAGTGAAATATTCTGGCTGTACAGTGCATTTTGTTGATGAAGGATGTGATACAGGGCCCATAGTTCTTCAGGCAGTTGTTCCTGTGCTTGAGGATGATACTGAGGAAACTCTATCTCAGCGTATCCTTAAAGAAGAACACAGAATTTATCCGGAGGCTATTGATAGGGTTATAAATGGTAAGGTAAAGATTGTGGGGAGAAGGGTAGAAAGTTATGAAAAAGAAACTATTTAACAAAGTTTGCATATTTGGTGTTGGACTTATTGGCGGTTCTATCGGTATGGCGATTAAAAAGGATGGATTAGCTGATGAAGTTATCGGTATTGGCAGAAATATTGCAAAACTTGAAAAAGCTGTTTTAGCGGGAGCAGTTGATAGGGTTACGACTGATTATATAGCAGAGGTTAGGGATGCGGATCTGGTAATTCTGTCAATGCATATAAAATCCTCTATTGAAGCTGCAAAAAAAATAGCACCTTTTTTAAAAAAAGACGCAGTAGTTACTGACGTAGAAAGCACAAAAGAACTGTTTTGTAAGAAGATACAGGAGATACTGCCTGATGGAATACATTTTGTTGGTGCTCATCCAATAGCTGGCTTGGAAAGACACGGTGTTGATGTTGCAACCAATAGATTATTTGATGGAACAGTATGTATAATTACAAAAACCTCAAAAACAAATAAAGATGCGCTCCTAAAAGTTAAAAAGCTATGGAACAAAATAGGAGCCAGTGTTGTATTTTTCTCTCCAAGTCAACATGATAAGCTGGTTGCTCTTACAAGTCATCTGCCTCATATAGCAGCTGTATCACTTGTTAATGCTCTGGGCAAAACAGAGACGGTAGATAAAGATTTAAAACTTGTCATTGGAAAAGGGTTTAAAGACACAACCAGAATTGCTTCAAGTTCTCCAGAGATGTGGCAGGAGATATGTATAACAAATAAAAAGAATATCTTAGATGCTTTATCGAGATTCCAAAGAGAACTGGATAAGATATACAAATTAATAAACAAATCTGACAGAGAAGGACTGACTAAAGAGCTTGAAAAAGCAAAATCTCTCAGAACTAGTTTGAAGTAAAAAGATAGGATTTATGTACTCAGCAATAGTAAAACCCGTAAATAAATTATCCGGTACCATTTATGTTCCCGGAGATAAATCAATTTCTCACAGAGCAGTTATTCTTGGCTCTCTGGCAAAGGGAACAACAAGAATAACAGGGTTCCTTGAAAGCGAAGATTGCATGAGAACAGTCGAAATCTTCAGGCAGCTGGGTGTTGATATAGCTGTATCCGGAAAAAACGAAGTAGTGATAACCTCGAAAGGTCTTCATGGACTAAAAGAGCCCAAGGAGGATTTATATGCAGGTAACTCCGGAACAACAATGAGACTTATGCTTGGAGTTCTGGCAGGTCAGAAGTTTACTTCAAGAATTACAGGGGATGATTCTCTTTGCAAAAGGCCTATGAGAAGAGTTACAGATCCTCTCAGGAAAATGGGTGCCAAGATCACAGGTAAAGTTAAAAATTATGACGAATATGCTCCTTTTGTTGTTTCAGGAGGAGACCTTTTGGGGAGAGAACATAAATCAGTTTTAGTTGCAAGCGCACAGGTAAAATCTGCAATTCTTTTAGCAGGTTTATATGCAAACGAAGAGACATCTGTCATTGAGCCTTTTAAATCAAGAGATCATACAGAGAGGATGCTTGAATATCTTGGTGCGGATTTAAAAGTAGAGGGGAATAAAGTGTCAATAAAGGGAAGGGGACATTTAGTATCTAAGGATATAGTTATTCCCGGAGACATTTCTTCTGCCGCATTTTTTATTGTAGCTACTTCATGTTTAAAGGGCTCAGAAATTGTAATTAGAAATGTGGGAGTAAATCCTACCCGAACAGGTATAATTGATGTGATGAGAAGAATGGGCGCAGATATAGAATTAAGAAACGAAAAGACAATTTCAGGAGAACCTCGTGCAGATATTCTTGTTAAAAGCAGCAAACTTAAGGGAATTACTATTGAACCGGATCAAATTCCAAGAATAATTGATGAAATTCCAATAATTGCAGTTGCTGCCGCTAGAGCGCGTGGAGAAACTGTAATCAAAGGAGTCTCTGAATTGAAAGTTAAAGAAAGTAACAGGCTAATGGCAATTCATGACCTATTTCACTACTTTGAAATGAAGCTCAATGATTGCAGTTCTAAAAGATTGGTTATTCCAGGAGAGCAAGATATGAAACCTCAAACCTTTTCCGGAGCCGTATGTAACAGTCTTGGTGACCATAGAATAGCTATGACTGGAATTATTATGGGTCTTATGGCAAAGGGGAAAACGGAAAAAGCAAAGATATTTGATACAGATTGTATTAATACGTCTTTTCCTAATTTTATAGAAATATTAAAAAAAATGATTCCTGAAGGAACGATTAAAGTTGAGAAATAAGCTAACTATAGCTATTGATGGGCCTGCTGGTTCAGGCAAAAGCAGCGTTTCAAAGATTATTGCAAAAAGATTGGGACTTTTGTATGTAGATACAGGAGCTATGTACAGAGCGCTCACACTTAAGGCTATGGAAAATGGCATTAATATAAAAAAAGAGATGGCATTGGTAGAGCTTACACGTAATACAAAAATTGAGCTAATTCATCAGGAAGAGGGGACTGTTGTTTTACTTGATGGACAAGATGTAACAGAAAAAATAAGAGGTACTGATGTAACAAATAATGTCTTTTATCTTGCCAGAGCAGAAGGAGTAAGAGAGTGCATGAAGAGGTTGCAGAGGAAAATTGCAGAAAAAGGCGATGTTGTAATGGAAGGACGAGATATCACAACTGTTATATTGCCTGATGCAGACTATAAGTTTTATCTGGATGCTTCTTTTGAGGAGCGTGTGAAAAGGCGCAGGAAAGAGTTAGAACAAAATGGCCAGCAAATTGTGGAATCAGAACTCTCAAAAGATATAAAAATGCGAGACAAAAAAGATTTGACAAGAAAAATAGCACCTTTAATAAAAGCAGAGGATGCTATTGTTATTGACTCAACAGGAATGAGTTTGGAAGAAGAAGCAGAAACAGTCATATCCTATATAAAATGATATATACAGTAGCTAAATTAATTTCATATATTTTCTGTAAGATTTATTTCAGATTAGAAATAAAAGGCACTGATAATATCCCTAAAAAAGGGGGGGTGTTAGTGGCTTCAAATCATAGCAGTTTCCTTGACCCTGTTATTGTAGGTGTTGGAATATCCAGAGCAACTTATTACCTTACAAAACAAAACTTGTTTAAGATTCCTATATTTGGATTGCTAATCAAATCCTTGCATACTATCCCAGTAAGGCGTGAGCAGGTAAGCATTTCTACATTTAAAGAATTAATTAGATCCCTACACTCTAAAAAAGCTGTCATTCTATTTCCTGAAGGGACAAGAAGTATAGATGGGAAACTAGGCCAAGGAAAGATTGGTATAGGCATGCTTGCTTTAAAAGCAAATGTTCCCATTGTCCCTGCATATATAGATGGAGCGACAAAGGCTTTCCCTAAATATGGTAAATGGATACATCCAAAGAGGATTAGAGTTATCTTTGGCAAGCCAATTATGCCTAATAGTAAAGACTCAAATAAGAATGACTATCGAAGAATAAGCGCTCAAGTAATGGAGTCTATAAATAATTTAAAAGAAAATATTACTTGCTAATAGGGAAACAGTCTGCTATTTTGTAGAAACAATTTTTGGGAAATTTTGAGAAAATAAGGAGGATTTTGGTTTGATGCAAAAGACTAATGGAGATTTGGAAGCATTATATGAGCAGAGTTTTAAAAATATTAAAAAGGGGGATGTTGTAAAGGGAACAATTATTGAAATAGGACGGAATGAGGTAATAGTGGATATAGGGTATAAGTCTGAAGGAGTAATCCGCATTGACGAGTTTAAGGATGCATCTAAGCTAAAGGTTGGAGATGAGATTGAAGTTTTACTTGAGAAAATTGAGGATGAATCAGGCTCAGTAGTTTTATCAAAAGAAAAGGCTGGACAAATGAAGTTTTGGAACGAGATCGTGGCAGCGTTTTCAGAAGAAAAAAGTGTTATGGGCAAACTGCTAAAAAGGATAAAAGGTGGGTTTTCTGTGGATATCGGAGTTGAGGGATTCTTGCCTACCTCACAGTCGGATATCAAGATAATTGCTGGTTTTGAAAATATGCTTAATAAAAATTTAGAGTTTAAGATTATAAAATTGAATAAAATGCGTAGAAATGTTGTGCTTTCTCGTAAAGAATTGTTTAAAAAGACACAAGTAGAGGATAGAGAAAAACTTTTTGAAGATCTAAAGGAAGGACAGATTAGAAAAGGATTCATTAAAAATATAACAGATTTTGGAGCATTTATTGACCTTGGAGGAATTGATGGATTACTTCATATAACAGATATATCATGGGGACGCATATCGCATCCTTCAGATGTGCTTTCTCTTGGACAGGAGATAGAAGTTATGATTTTATCAATTGATAAAGAAAAGAATAGAGTATCTCTTGGTCTAAAGCAAAAAACTACCAATCCATGGTTAGACATAGATAAAAAATATCCTATTGGTTCAAAGGTTAAGGGAAAAGTAGTGAATATTACTGCTTATGGGGCTTTTGTTGAATTGGAAGAAGGGATAGAGGGCTTAATGCATATATCTCAGATGTCATGGACTAAAAAAATTATGCATCCCTCTGAGGTTGTAAATATGGGAGATGCAGTAGAAGCCATTGTTTTAAGTCTTGAAAAGGGAGAGGAAAAAATCTCTTTAGGGATAAAACAGTTAGAAGCAAATCCATGGGAAAAGGCAGAAGAAAAGTATCCTGTTGGAGCAAAGATTAAAGGCATAATTAGAAACATAACTGATTACGGCGTGTTTGTTGAAATAGAAGAAGGGATAGATGGTCTAGTACATATCTCAGATTTATCATGGTCTACGAGAGCAAATGATCCGTCGAAAATGTTTAAGAAAGATGATGAGATGGAAGTTGTTGTGTTATCGATAGACTCTGATAATAGGAAAATATCCCTAGGCGTAAAACAGCTTACGTCTGATCCTTGGGAAGAGTTATCTGATAAATATAAAGATGAAATGGACGTAGAGTGTGGGGTGATAAAGATAACTAAGTTTGGAATTTTTGTTGAGCTTGAGCAGGGAGTAGAAGGTTTGATTCACGTTTCAGAACTGTCGGAAGGAGAAAATTTAGAGAAGAAATATGAAATTGGCACGAAAATCACTGCTAGAATAGTTAAAATTGATTTACAAGGACGGAAAATAAGTCTAAGTATAAAAGAGTCTGGCAATAAGCAGAAAAAAGAAAAAATAAAACCCGAAGATACCAGAACTAAAAAAGAAGAAGTTAAAAGCGAATAAACATAACAGTTTAGCTCCCGGAAGCCCTGAAAATTCTTTTGAATGATGATAATTTTTTTTGTCCTAATATTTAGTTTATGTATAGGCAGTTTTTTAAATGTATGTATTTATCGAATCCCCAGGCAAAAGTCTATAGTATCTCCTCCATCTCTATGTCCAGGATGCAGTAAGAGCATAAAATGGTTCGATAATATTCCATTAATAAGCTATATTCTCCTTAGAGGCAGGTGCAGGGTTTGTAAGGAGAGAATATCTGCGCAGTATTTTATTGTTGAGCTTCTTACAGGAGTGCTATTACTGTTACTGTATTTTAAATTCGGCATTAGTATCAAGTTCTTTGTATATTCACTTCTTTTTGCAGTATTTATAGTTGTTTCTTTTATAGATATTGAGTGGATGCTTATTCCTGATTTCTTTTCTCTTTTTGGAATTGCATTCGCGCTTTTAGTAAGCTTCCTTTATCCTCCACTAATGAATTCAGCATCAAATCTCGAAGCTTTCCTAAGATCCTTAGGAGGGGCTTTATTTGGTGGATTAAGTCTTACATGTGTTGCTTTTTTCGGCTGGTTTATTTTTAAAAAGGAAGCAATGGGAGGAGGGGATATCAAGTTAATAGCAATGATAGGAGCATTTATTGGATGGCAATATACTTTAATGACTCTTTTTATATCATTTCTTGCAGGTGCATTTTTTGGAGTAAGCTTTCTCATTATAGTAGCGATAGAAAGAGTAGGTGCAACACTTAAAAGAATAAAAAGAAAGAGCAGGGGACTCACAAAAAGGCAACTTTATTTCATAATTCCCGCTAAAAGCTTGATTTATCAGTTGAATCGTAGAAGAGGAACTGCGATACCATTTGGTCCATATATTGTCCTTGGAGCAATTTTATCTATATTATATGGAGACAAGCTTCTTAACATTTATCCCATTATTCTCCAGAAGATATGGGGGATGTAGGAAAAGTAATTGGTAAATAGTGAATGGATACAGGCTGTATGTTGAGCCGACCAGCTCTAGTGCGTCGTAAGCGAGACAGGAGAGTGTTTGCTAGTAGGTGAGGCATGCGGATTGTGTCCATCTGGGAGAAGTTTGGTGAATATTTGCGAAAAATTAATATTTGAACTTGGGAAAGAAGGAAGAAGAGCCTACACTTTGCCGCTGTGTGATGTAATTGAGCAGAATGTTTCTGAACTAGTTCCCAGAAAGTTCATTAGGAAGAAAGACGCTAACTTGCCGCAGCTTACAGAGTTAGAAGTTATAAGACATTTTACAATGCTTTCGAAGAATAATTTTAGTGTTGATTCTGAACTGTATCCGTTGGGTTCTTGTACAATGAAATATAATCCAAAAATCAATGAAGAATTGGCAGAGTCTATAGATTTCAGGGGTGTTCATCCTTTTGCCTCAGAAGAGTTATCTCAGGGAGCATTACACATTCTCTATCATATGGACAAATTCCTTTCAGAGATTGGCGGTATGGCAAAAACATGTATGCAACCAGCGGCTGGCGCGCATGGTGAGCTTACAGCAATGATGATGATAAAGGCATATTTTAAGGGTAAAAAAGAAAACAGGTTTAAAGTAGTGGTTCCAGACTCGGCACATGGAACAAATCCTGCCAGCGCTGCATTATGTGGTTATGAAGTAGTTGAGGTTAAATCCGATAATAGGGGAAATATTGATGTAGAATCCTTAAGGGATGTTGTTGACGAGAGCGTTGCCTGTCTTATGTTAACTAATCCGAACACATTAGGCCTGTTTGAAGAGCATATTCTAGAGGTGTCTGAGATTATGCATTCAAAAGGCGGCCTTTTATATTATGATGGTGCAAACATGAACGCAATACTCGGTATTGTGCGGCCAGGTGACATGGGGTTTGATATAATGCACTATAATCTTCATAAAACCTTTTCAACACCTCATGGTGGCGGTGGTCCAGGATCAGGTCCAATATCATGTAAGGAACACCTGAAGCCGTATTTACCAGTACCTCTAATAGAGAAAAACAAGGAGCATAATTACTACTTTGAGTATAATTGTCCAAGATCAATAGGTAGGGTACACGCATTCTATGGTAATTTTTTAGTAATATTGAAGGCATATGTATATATCAGAATGCTTGGACCAGATGGTCTTAGAAATGTTAGTGAGAATGCTGTGCTTAATGCAAATTATTTGTTAACTAAATTGAAGAATTATTTTGATGTATCGTATGACAGGAATTGCATGCATGAATTTGTTTTATCAGCACAACGGTTTAGGAAAAAAGGAGTAAGAGCACTGGATATTGCAAAACGGCTCTTGGATTATGGCATACATCCTCCAACAGTGTATTTCCCTTTAATTGTGTACGAGGCATTAATTATAGAGCCAACAGAAACAGAGACAAAAGAAACATTAGATGAATTCATAGATGTAATGATCAAAATAGCGCAAGAGATAGAAAACACTCCAGAAAAGGTTACAAATGCACCGCATAAGACTTCTTTATCAAGACTAGATGAGGTTGAAGCTGCGAGACATCCTGACTTACAATGGTCATCAGAGTGATTTATTAATTTCTTCTCTCATTTTTATAAAATTCTGAGCTGTTTTGGATAAAACCTCTTCGGGAGAAAGATTTGTTTTCAGTTGCTCCAGAGAGAAAAATCCATCAAAATTATCCTCAACCATTATTTGCATCAGTTCCTTTATTGGCATATCTCCTTCTCCAAGATGCGCATATTCCCAGTTCTTATACATATCAGGTGCATGGAATTCATGCTTTTTCATCGGAAATGGATTCCCTTCACCAATATATTTGGCATCTCTTGTATGCAAATGGGTTATTTTCCCTTTTATTATTGGATAAACTTCACGAGGCACATCCCCATTTGTTATAGAGTGCGTAAAGTCCCAGTTGATTGAGAGACCAGGTGCATCGGCTCTCTGGAGAATCTCATTAGCATTCTTCACCCTGCAAATATCATCATGTGTCTCAAGAGAAAGTGTGGTTCCGTATTCTGTAGCGAATTTTCCGCATTCCTTTATCCCCTTTGCAATTTTATCAAAGAACCTATCTCTGTTCTCTATCTTTGGTTCAGGAATAGTTCCTCCAAATACTCTGAGAAGTTTGATTCCGAGGTCTGATGCCAGAATGATATGCTGTTTGCAGTTTTCAATATTTCTGCGGTATTCAGCGTCATCTGGAGAAGAATACTGAACAGAAGTAGCAAGGCAGCTTAAAATTATACCGCTATCTTCGCACTTTGTCTTTACCTGTTCACGCTCGGATTTTGTGAGACTTAGCTCAATACCATGTTTATGGTTACTCTCTACCCTTGGCTCAAAGCCGTCAAAACCGTATTCTTTTGCTTTTGCAAGGATTGTATCTAAATCCCATTCTTTACAGCTAAAACTCATAAAACTACTTTTTAACATTTGTTTTTCTCCCTCAATAATTCTTCATAACGGATTTCATGAACTTCACACTTGCAGGAACACCTGTTGTCTCATCTTCCTCTCCCTCATATTCAAGCGCAACAAACCCATCAAATCCTGCATTCTTGATATGCTGAAGACATTTAGCATGATCCACGTCCCCCTTTCCAATAACAGTCGGACGAAGTCCTCTTTTGTGAGTTGGATCCTTTTTAAAATCCTTGAAATGTACATACTTGCAGTATGGGGCAGCAATCTTTGTTCCTTCATCTCCTGTCTGACCGCATTGCATATAATTACCCACATCAATCGTAGCTTTCAAAAATGGGGAATTCATTTTTTTTATAACTTCTACCTGTTCTTCTCCTGTGCATGGGAGTCCGCCATGATTTTCTAAAGCCAATATAACATTGTTTTTCTCAGCAGAAGGAAGAACCAGTTCAATACCTTTTATTACCTTATCAAGTGCTTTCTTCAATTCTTCTGTATTGCTTCTGTCGCTAATGCTTCCACCAAAGATTCTTGAAACAGGAGCGCCTACATCTCCTGCGACGTCCAGCCATCTTTTGACTTTTTCCACCTGGTCATTAAATTCATCTTCTTCCTTATTGAAACTGTTAGACATAGAAAGGCCTGAAAGTTCAAGCGTTGTCTTTGACATAAGCGCATTTATCTGTTTTACGGCTTCTTTATATTCAGGCAGATACGCTACATGGAAATCTATGCCTTCAATTTCAAGTTTTTCAGCTTCAATAACAAATCTTTCCAAATTCCATTCTTCTTCTTTAATTCTTCTATGATAACTATAGTGACAAAGCGATTTTTTCATTGTTATTCTCCTATTGTTATTATACAGGACACATTTTATGGCACCTGTGTATCAGCGCAATCTGTCTTCTAACGCTTTCAGGCGTTATATACAGCGGTTTACCCTGTCGAATGGTCTTATAAACATCATTATAAAAGTCAGGATTTCGTGACGTCCCGCTTGGAACTTTCCATGTTTGCTCTTTCCATGGAATATCTTCTTTGTTATATGCCCGGTTTGGATCAGGTTTTGTGGAGACACTTCTATTAGGAAGTTTTTTAGGATCAAAGTATTTCCATCTAAGTTCCTTAGCATTTCCAGCCAGAGTGCCCTGTGTTCCCATTATAAGCCAATGCTCCTGAGGATACGCGCATGCGCTTGTCAGTTCCAGATCAATCATTGGCTGTCCTTTTGTCTTTAACATAATCTTTACATGGTCATCAGCATCTCCAAGCGTCAGTGTTCGCTCCAGATGGCAGAATACTTCTTCAGGGTCTTTTTCTCCAAATAACTGTAATAATACATCTATAGCATGCGGCGCAGTATTGTTAAGTGTTCCTCCACCAAATTTCTTCAATGTCTGCCAATCCCAGCGTCTTCCAAAACCATGCCATGTTTGTTTAATCATTACTATGCGACCCAACTTCCCTGAATCAATAATCTTCTTAATCTTTAGAAAATCAGGTGTATAACGCCTGTTTTGGAAGGGGGCCAGTATCATGCCTGTCATTTTCGCGGTTTTAAGCATCTTATCTGCGTCAGTTAAACTGGTTGCCATTGGCTTCTCACACACAACATGTTTCCCTGCTTTTAACGCTTTAATACTGCAACCTGCATGCAGATGCGAAGGAGTCGCAACAATCACAAGCTCAACATCTGGGTCTTTTATTAAGTCTTCGAAATTTGAATATATTTTACATTTAAATTCATCTTGTGCTTCTTTCTGTCTTTTCTTATCAGGGTCAGAAACTGCTACGATCTTATATTTATTCAATACTTGTCTGATCATACGAATATGGATGTCCCATCCACTCTTCCCAAGCCCAATAACCCCTACGTTAATTGCTTTATTTTTTTTCTTAGCCATATTTTTTCCCTTATGTTATTTCTACTTCTTTGTTTGTTTTAGCTGATTTGTCAATTGCAAGCAACACCTTGACAGGCATGAGAAGCTCCTCGTCTGTTAAAGGGTTTTCGTTACTATTGATGGTATTTATTAATTTTTTAAACGCTTTATCGTAGCTATCCGAAGAATCTACCAGCAGATGTCTGCTGCCTTTTTCACAGTGCAGGAGAACCTGAAACTTCCCCTTTCCTTGTCCAAGGAGATGAAGAGATACGACCCTGCCGCTTTCAAGTGTGGCTGTTACCCAGCAGTTCTTCTCATATAGTTTAGCATTAACTGTTTTCACGTCATATCCGAACCCGTTAAGAAGCATTTCAACAGTATGTATGCCGTAAAAAAACACCCCGCCATGTTCACTCTCGAAATCAAAGGGGCCGCCAACCATTCCTGAACAAACAGGTCCCAGCTCCTCGGTAGTCTGCCTGAAAAAATCCTGAAAACTTGATGTCTGCCATACACTGGACCATGAAGAAAGCCATGTGTTAGTTTGGTGGCTGAGCTCTGTAAGTTCTTTTGCTTCTTCTAAGTCGCATGTTATGGGTTTATCAACAAATGTTGCAATTTTATTCTCTAGGAATAGCTTTGCATATTTCGCGTGATATTTAGCATGACGGTTCATAATAATAACTGCATCAACTTTGCCCAGCATATCCTCCGGCTTATCAACAAGTAAAGGAACCTTCCCTTGTTCCTGAACCTGTTTTACGTGCTCCAGAGTATCTCCTTCGCCCGGATATAGAGCTTCTACGAATGCACCATTCATAGTTTTCTCAACATTAAACCGCTTGCATGCCTGGTTCACATGCGAATTCTCCGTTCCGATTACTCCGAATCTTATTACTTTTGTCTCCATTCCTTGCGTCTTTTTTTTATTTTTATCTTATTTTCTGAAACTCTTCCCACATCGCCCAGAAGTTCTCTGCAGGGACATCTGCCTGGATATTGTGAATAGCAGAAAATACATATCCTCCATCTTCAGCAAGTATCTCAACAGATTTTTTCACATTGTCCTTAACCTGCTGAGGTGTTCCATGAGGCAGAGTCTCCTGAGTATTAACTCCTCCTCCCCAGAAACAAATGTCTTTCGAGAATTCCCCTTTTAATCTTTCAGCGTTCATACCTGCAGCATTAGTTTGCACTGGATTTAATATATCTACACCTATATCAATAAGATCTGGAATTATTTCTGATATTGCACCACAGCTATGAAAGAAAATTTTCGCCTGTGGAGCTTTTGATTTGATGAAAGACAATAGCTTCTTTTGTCTTGGCTTTAGAATCCCTCTATACATATCAGGTGAGACCAATAAACTTTGCTGCGTCCCAAGATCGTCACATTCAGCAATAATATCTGCCCGCTTTCCTGCAAATGAAAGAACTCTATCCCAGTATCGCATTTTTACTTCCAGTATTTTATCAATTAAATACTCAGCCATTTTGACAGATGTGGCCAGGTCCATGTAAAAATTTTCGTAGCCTCTTATCCTGAAAGCCATCTCAAATAATCCTGCGCAATTGCGGTCAACTATCAGTGCCTTATCATCAGGTATAATCTCAAGTTCTTTTCTTAATATATCAAAGTTAACTGTCTTCTCAGGATCTGGAAAATCATATGATTTCAAATCCTCAATGGTTTTTGCATTCTGAAGAGGAGAAGCAGAGTCCTCGTTAAAGTAGAAATCTGTTTCAGTATTCATATTCCATGTTATACCCCATTCATCTTGATAGCTTATTGTTTTATCTTCTTTAGTTGTTTTTTTGTTAAGATTGTAAACGCGTGGCGGTCCAAGTCTTATAGTATCCACACCTAAATAATCAAGAACCTGTTTTGAGGGAATAACAATTTGCTGTATATCATCATGCATTATAAAATCACATGGCAGATTTCGCAATTTCATTGCATTTATGAAAGCTGTTTTTGTAATAGCGGTTACTGTTGTCCCGGACAAGTCGTAGGGAATTTTATCGGGTTCAGAATGTCCAAGTGCTCTTAAAACTCGCTCCCTTGATGTCATAGCTTGATTGTACTTCCCTTTTTATTGGATTCCCGGACAGCGTCCAGTACTTTCATAAGATTCAGTACACTTTCAGGTGTGACTGTAAAGGATTTTTCCCCATGTATTGCCTGAGCCAGTTCTCTGTAAATTACAGAAGCATCTCCGTAAATAAACTTTCCAACAGGTGTTCTCTCTATAACATCTCTCTTCTCGCTATTACCGGGAATACCCGTAACAAATTCTTGTTTCTTTTTCGAGACAACTACATAAACATATTTTTCATCCGACGTAATTGTTCCAAGTGAGCCCTGTATAAACCATCTGGGAAGCTGTTCTGCGCCGATACCAATATTTATTTCACCTATTATATCAGAGTTTTTAAAAGCAAGAATAGTTTTAATGCTATCCTCGACATCTCCTGGATTAATGGCCTGCCAGAGTTTTCCCCATACGCTTTCCACAGGTTCCTTAACCAGTTCTATAACCTGATCAATAAGATGAGGTCCCCAGTTCAGAAGATAGCCGCCGCCGAATTTGCTCTTTGTCTGCCAGTCATGCCGTACATCATAGAACAGAAAATTTCTTTGAATACTGAATACCTTCCCGATTTCACCTTCCGCAATTATTTTTTTAATCTGTGTAAAATCCGTTCCCCAGCGAGATGGCTGCCATGGAGCCAGTATCCTTTTGTATTTTTTTGAGGCATCCAGCATTTTTTTTACCTGAACTGCATTAATTGCCATTGGTTTTGTAACCAGAACATGTGCCCCTTTTTTCATAGCTTCAATCGCCATTGAAGCGTGTTGGTCACTTCTTGTGATAATACATGCAAGGTCTATTTTTTCTTTTTTGAGCAAAGAGGATAGATTATTGTATGTGGAACATCCAAACCGCTGGTAAGCTATTTTCTGTCTTTCCTTATCAGGGTCACATACAGCCACTACCTTATACTCAGGCAGAGCTTCAAGCGGGTCTGCATGAAGTTTACTTCCACTGCGTCCATAACCAATAATTGCTGTTCTTATAGCCATAGAATTTAACCTGTTTTTTTCAGAATTTTAACATATAAAAACACGAACGTCTTTAGAATAAATCACTTTTTTGTTGGATTTTTCACTACTGAAGAACAAACATCTCTAACAATTCTTACCCACTCTCGGACTCTATTAGGATCATTCTCTACTGTTTGTACATCTTTCAAAGTAATATCGATATAACATCCTTTTGCAATTTCAATTGCGTTTTTAACAACTTTGCGAACATGATCAGGATTAAACCCACAGCTTACCATATCAGCCGGATTTGGTCTCCACGAGATAATATAATCCTGTTGAATCTGCTCAACACATCTCTGTAAATCAGCCCATGGTGTTACAGCAATGCGCCTCAGATTAGGAATTCTACGAAGCATATCTATCTTTTTAGTGAGATTCTCGCAGCACCCATATGAAACAAGACCAAACTTCTCCATAATTGGTAACTGGTAATTAAACATAAACTCCTCATGCATTTGTGGTGATATAAGAGTAAACTCCTGTGCTGCCATGAATATCCACAGCTTATCACGGGTAACAGGCTTACTGTTTGCCTCTGGATCAGGCGACTCCTCAGCATAAGGCATTGCCTGATTATAATGATTACATAAACACCAATCTCCTGCATCCTCAGCCTCCTGATGGGTTCTCAGAATTCCATCACGCATAAAGGAAAGAAGTCTGTGTAGCCATTCGGGATTGTCCGTCATATCCCACATAATCTGTTCCAGACCACGCAGATTAGCCAGCTGAGTTGAAATATCAGCATTCCAGATTTTATAAAGAGGAGCTCTGTCTACATTTACTGTGAGAATATTGCCGATTGTTTCTTCAAGACGCGCTACATTCCTAGCAGTTTTCTTCTCATCAATTATATGATGAGGCATAACCATTTTGTCAATATCCTTCAAATCCTTAATAGGAGGATCGTATTTCCATGAACCGCGCTCTTCAGAGCTTGGTGTGCGTCCAATCTTAGTGCCCCAAATTCCCTCAGCTCCAGAAACATACGAGACTTCTTGCGTAATCCATGGCTCAAATATGTAATCATCTCCTATTGTATCCTGAAAAATCATCTGGCGCAGGAAATTCTCATGACTGCGAAAGAAAGGGTTTTCACATTTCAAGATAGCCTCAGGCATCTCTTTCCACGCAAAGGCACGCACATAGATGGGAATTTGTGTTCTAATAAAGCTATTGTGCTGTCGCCACAGGGTACGACGCTCCTTTTGCACATCTCTATTGCAAACCTCAAGATATCGCCTGGCGAGGTCACGTAGAATAACTTTGTCATTTGAAGTCATATGACGAATGCTAGCACAATAACTGATAGCTGTCTTTAGAATAAATCACTTTTTTGTTTGATTTTTCACTGTAGCTATACTGTTTCGGAGAGAGAAGCCAGAAATTCAGATGGAGTAATTCCTTCTTTTTGCTTGAATATGTAGCTGAAATAATGGGAGTCTTCATATCCAATAAGAGAAGAAATTTCAGAGATGTTATGATCTGTTTCAATAAGCAGTCGCTTTGCATTGTTGATTCTTGTACTGGTAAGGTAATCAATAGGGGATTTACCTGTAATTTTCTTAAAAATATTACCAAAATATGTTTCGCTTAAATTTGCTTCTCTGGCTATGTCCTGCAGGCTTATATCTTTTTGATAATTAGTTCGTATGAATTTTTCTGCTTTGATTATATTTTTATAACTTTTTATTCTTCGGAATTGAAATGAGTCTCTTGCGTTTAAATAAGCGTTTAAAATGAGTCCTAATAAAGCTTTTAACTCCCCGCTTGTAATGATTGAAGAAGTTGTTGAGTTATTGCGTAGGTGATAAACAATAGCAGAACAGATGCTTCTTGCTTCGATATCTGCTTTCAGGTGGACAATGCGAGGCCATATTCGATTGTTCTTCAGTAGAGGTGTTTTCTTCCTCAACTTATTTGTATTATAAAAATCGAAGTGGATATAGTAGCGGACAAAGTCTTCATGTCCCTCTGTATATACCCTGAAATTTTCTCCAGGATATACGAGGAGCACATCCCCTTTCTCCAGATGATATTCAGTATTATCTACAATTAACGCACCTTTACCTGATGCAACAAAATGAAGATCATGGTCAGGACAAGCCTGACATTTTTTGGGTTTTTCAACAAATCCTGGTGAAGAACTGGTTTTTCCTGCAGAATTCACCACTGGAGAAATATTGTTAAGGTCTTTAGTCATATTAGCTATTCTGACATGTTCTTTATGACTTCATCTCCAAACTCAGAGCACTTAAGAAGCTTTGCTCCATTCATCAATCTTTCAAAATCATATGTAACTTTTTTGTTTAAGATTGCTTTACTTATTCCTTTAGCAATAAGATCCGCGGCCTTCTCCCATCCAATATATCTAAGCATCATCTCTCCAGACAATATTAATGAGCCGGGGTTTACTTTATCCATACCCCTGTACTTAGGCGCTGTACCGTGAGTTGCCTCAAATATTGCGTGACCGGTGTCATAATTGATATTCCCTCCGGGTGATATTCCGATGCCTCCTACCTGTGCAGCTATCGCGTCTGAAATATAATCTCCATTGAGATTCATTGTAGCTATTACATCGAATTCGTCTGTTCTTGTTAATATTTGCTGCAAGAAAATATCAGCAATAGTATCTTTTATTAAGACTTTTCCCTGAGGAACGATTCCTTTACATTTATCCCATGATATAACTTCTTCTGAAAACTCATCCTTTGCCAGCTCATATCCCCAATTTCTAAACGCACCCTCTGTGTATTTCTGAATATTGCCTTTATGAACAAGAGTTACGCTTTTTCTTTTGTTCTCTATTGCGTAATTTATTGCTGCTCTTATTAATCTTTTACTTCCAGTCTCACTTATTGGTTTTATTCCTACGCCAGAGTCTTCTCTGATGTGCCATCCAAAAGAATCTTTGCAAAAGCTAATAAGCTTCTTTACATCTTCTGAATATGCTTGTAGTTCCAGACCTGCATAGACATCTTCAGTATTTTCCCGAAAAACAACTACATCAACCTTCTCTGGATGCTTAACCGGACTCGGAACGCCTTTGAGCCATCTTACTGGCCGCAGACAAACGTATAGATCCAACGATTTCCTAAGAAGAACATTTAGACTTCTGAAGCCGCCGCCAACAGGCGTTGTTAGTGGCCCTTTTATCCCCACCAGATATTTCTTGAAAGCATTAACTGTTTCTTCAGGCAGCCATTCTTTGGTTTTTTTATATGCTTTTTCTCCTGCAAATATTTCTTTCCATACAATTTGTCTCTTGCCTTCATACGCCCTATCAACAGCCACGTTGAATACTCTTACTGAAGCTCGCCAGATATCAGGACCAGTTCCATCTCCCTCAATAAAGGGAATAATTGGTTTATCAGGCACATGAAGTTTTCCTTCCCTCATCCTGATTAGATTGTCCATTATTGTTTGTCCTTTCTTTTTATATAATTTAATAAACCTCCTGCCACTATTATCTGTTTTTCCTTTTCGGTAAAATCATATTTTAACTCAATATCAACATTCTTGGTTTTGTTTTTTAAAACTAGTTTCGCATTTTTTGTTATTATTTTCTCTATACTTCGAATTTCCACAATATCTCCTGCATTTAGATGCTTATAATAATCTGGTTTTATAAAGATAAGAGGCAGGATGCCAAAGTTTATTAAATTGGTTCTATGGATTCTTTCTATAGATTTTGCAATAACAGCTTTTACTTCTAGATGCATTGGACACATAGCTGCATGTTCGCGGCTTGAACCCTGTCCATAACTCAGTCCAGCCACAATAATATTACTATAACCATCTAATTTATTGTCCTTACATCGGCTCGTGAAAGATGGATCAATTTCTTCAAATACAAATTGAGAGTATTTTTTAATATTGGAGCGATATTTCAATCTTGATCCTGCAGGCATTATATGGTCAGTGGTAATTTCATCTCCTACCTTAATTGCAATTTTAGCATTGATGTTTTCAGACAAAGGTTTGTTTTTAGGAGGATCTCCAATGTTCGGACCTTTATGTATCTTTGTTTTTTTGCCCTCAGGTGCCGGGTGAATGATCATAGTATCATCTATATGAAATTTCTTTGGCAGATCAAAGGATGGAAAAACCAGTTCTTTAAGATCACGTGGATCAGTGATTATTCCAGACAGCGCACATGCCGCAGCTGTTTGGGGACTTGATAGGTAAACAGAAGCAGATTGAGTTCCCGAGCGACCCTTGAAATTTCTATTACTGGTTCTGATGCTTACTGCTCCTGTGGCTGGAGCGTGGCTATTCCCAATGCAGAACCCACATACACATTCTGCAATTCTGGCACCTGCATCAATCAAGGTGGAAAGGCTGCCGTCATCTGTTATCATTTTTAATACCTGCCTTGAACCTGGGGCAACTACAAAGCTTACGTTCTGTGGAATTTTATGTCCTTTGACTATATGAGCAACTGTCTTAAGGTCATTGTAGGAAGAGTTGGTGCAACTGCCAATGATTACTTGATCTACTCTTTTCCCAGCTAGTTCTCTTACGGGAACAACATTACCCGGGCTATGAGGACACGCCAGCATGGGTTCAATTTCAGCAAGATCAATGTTTATTACTTTTTTATATTTAGCATCTGAGTCTGCCTTTAATTCTTTCCACGCACTTTCTCTATTTTCAGCTGCAAGAAATCTTTTTGTAAGAAAATCGCTTGGAAAAGCTGATGTTGTCACGCCAAGCTCTGCACCCATATTGGTTATGGTTGCCCTTTCAGGGACATCTAGGCTTTTAAGCCCGCTGCCTCCATACTCTATTATGGTTCCAACGTTTCCTTTGGTGCCAAACATCTTTAAAATTGTAAGTATTATATCCTTTGCGTTTATCCATGGATTTAATTTGCCTTCCAGATTGATGCGGATGATTCTGGGATAACGCAGGGTATATTCGCATGTTCCCATTGCCACAGCCACGTCTAATCCACCTGCTCCGATAGCAAGCATTCCCATCCCTCCGGCTGTTGGAGTGTGGGAATCCGAACCAAGAAGTGTTTTTCCAGGCTCCGCAAACCTTTCCAGATGCACCTGATGGCATATTCCATTTCCAGCTCTGGAAAAATAAGCTCCATATTTAGAAGCAGCAGTTTGAAGGTAGCAATGGTCATCAGCATTCTCAAAACTATCTTGTATAGTATTATGATCAACATAACTGACAGATAGCTCTGTTTTTATCTTTTGAATTTCAAGAGCTTCAAACTGCAGGTAGGCCATTGTTCCTGTAGCATCTTGTGTAAGGGTCTGGTCTATTTTTAGAGTAATTTCTTCACCAGATATCATTTTCCCTTTCAGGAGATGTTCTTTTATGATTTTTTCTACTACACCTAAACCCAATTTTATGCCCTCCTCATTCTTTAATTTCTCCATTGTCTTTGGTAATAAGCAATACCGCGATTATTGGCAGTATCTGATAGGTAATGATTATTACTAATAGCAAATTTCATTTGAGCGACAGATAGTTCCGGCTTAGCCTGTTTTGCGTAAACCAATCCCAGATTGTAATAAGCATAATAGAATTTCGGGTCGTATTTTATAGCAAGTTTTAATTGCTTTTCGGCTTGTGCCAGCTTATCTTCCTGCAAATATACAGCGCCTAAGTTATTGTAAGAAACAACATGTTTCGGATCATGCTTAATAGCGAGTTTATATTGCTCTTCAGCTTTCTCTAATTTACCCTGTTTCCAATAAATAACTCCAAGATTGTTATAACTGTCAGAATATTGAGGACTATGCTTTACGGCAAGCTTCAAGTTTTTTATAGCATCTGGAGTATTATTTAAATCAAAATAGAGCCCGGCGAGATTAAAATATGCCCAGCTATATTTGGGGTCATAAGAGATGGCAAACTTGTAATGCCCTGCCATTTGTTCAATTTGCCCAAGTTTTTTATAAATCTCCATTAAACAATTATAAGCCTTGATATATTTAGGATTATACTTAAGAGCGAACGTGTATTGAGATATAGCCTTATCCAGTTTATCCTGCTTATCATATACTTTCCCCAGATTATAATAAGCTTCCACGTACGCAGGACTATATTTTATGGCAAGTTTATAGTATTTGACAGCCTTTTTAATTTCTTCATTATCAACGTGTTTTTCTGCAAGGACGAAGTATTCTTCAGCTTTTTTTCTATTTGCATCCGAGAGCTGAAAAAGCTCTGTGTCTGATTGAGAATAAGAATACGCGGAAGAGGAAAACAGGAAAAATATTGCAAATATGGTGATTGCTTTCATCTATATTTTTAATTTCCCAATTTCGGGTAATTTCCCTACTAAAGGTCTTGCATATGCAAGAAACTTTTCCGTTACGTTGTTGCCTTTCTCGTTCATGTAGTCTCTGGGCATGCCTCGTGTATTCTTAGCAACAGAATGAAGAGGGGTTATGAAAAGCCCGCTTCCTTTTATTGCAACACTTCCGTCTTTGAGCTCGCTTTTCACAGCACTCTTTACTGCAAATTCTCCAATACGTCTTGCTTCTTCTGCATCCGATTCAGAAACAATACCGGGAAAACATCTTTGTAAATAACCAAATGTATCAGCTCTAGCTCTAAGCTTGCCGGGAATGTTTTGTTTAATAAGCTCTATCAGCATATCTCCAAGTCCTCCGGAGCCGCTCAATTGTACATTTCCATGAGCATCCTTAACTCCGGATTGAAAAATCGGGTTGCCTTTGTCATCACTTATTCCTTCAGAAGCGGCTATCTGGCATCGTCCCAGTCTGTTATAAACATCTTTAACATCCTTGATAAACTTATCTTTTGAGAATGGAATTTCAGGCACATAGATCAGATGCGGGCCATCATTCTCATGTTGTCTGCCAAGAGCAGAAGCGGCAGTTAAAAATCCTGCATGTCTCCCCATAATAATGTTAACTTTAATTCCAGGGATAGCACCGTTATCAAGATTATCACCCATTATTGCCATTGCAACAAATTTTGCCGCAGAACCATAACCTGGACAGTGGTCAGTAACAAGCAAGTCATTATCAATAGTCTTTGGTATATGGTAAGACGTTAAATCATAGCCTGATTTGTTTGCAAGTTGATTTATAATATCTGCTGTTTCTGCTGAATCATTACCTCCAATATAAAAGAAATATCTGATATTATTCTTCTTGAATATCTTAAATATTTTTTCACATTCCTCTTCAGTAGGTTTTTTCCTAACAGAACCAAGTGCAGCAGATGGTGTGTTGGCTACTTTTTCAAGAACTGAGGAGTCCTGTGCCCCCAAATCAATAAAATTCTCATCAAGTATTCCTTTTATGCCATGCCATGCACCATAAAATTTTTGAATTTCCGGATGTTTGCCTGCTTCTATTATTGCACCAACTAAGCTCTGATTAATAACACACGTTGGCCCGCCTGATTGGCCTATAACAGCGTTTCCACATGCTTTTGTACTCATTTAAAATCCTCCTTATCTTTTTATTATTTCCAATGCTTTCTTATACACATTATCAGCAGTAAACCCGAACTTTTCTGCTAATATTTCATATGGCGCAGAAGCTCCAAATTCATCAATTCCGAGCACTTTTCCATCTAATCCTGCATATTTGCACCATCCTGCAGTTGAGCCGGCTTCAACTACCAATCTCTGCCTGCATAATGATGGAATAACTTTTTCAATATATGATCCAGACTGTGCTTCAAATATTTCGACACTTGGTATATTCACAAGTCTCGCATTATGTCCTTCCTTATTCAGTCGCTCTGTTGCTTCCATACAAATACTGACTTCAGAGCCAGAAGCAATAATAACAAGTTCTGGTACTCTGGACTTGCTATCTATTAGCACATACGCCCCTTTAGAAAGGTTTTTTGCTGATGGATATTTATTCCTGTCAATTACAGGAATTTTTTGTCTTGTCAGGAGAATAGCAGTTGGCCCATTTTTGTTTTTAAGAGCCTCTATCCATGCAGCAGGTGTCTCAGAGGCGTCAGCCGGTCTTATTACTGTTAAGTTGGGTATCAAACGAAGTGAAGCTGCTTGCTCAACGGGTTCATGAGTTGGACCGTCTTCTCCAACAAAAATACTGTCATGTGTAAAAACATAGATTACCTGCTGCTTCATAATAGCTGCAAGCCGTATAGAAGGTCTCATATAGTCTGAGAAGACAAAAAAAGTAGAGCCATATGGAATAATGCCACCAAAAAGAGACATGCCATTCAATACTCCGCCCATGCAGTGTTCTCTTATACCAAAATGCATGTTGCGTCCACTGAATTTCACTCTGTTTATAGATTCGTATTTTTTCAGGATTGTCTTTGTAGACGGAGAAAGATCTGCTGAACCGCCGATAAGAAAAGGAACTTTTTCTGCAATAGCCTGCATTACTTCACCAGCAGCATTTCGTGTTGCAACCGGTTTGTTTTCAAAGCTTGGTAAAGTGTCTGCTATATTTTCTGGGATTTCTTTATTCAGCCAGTTGTTCAGAGCCTCTGCTTTTTGTGGATATTTTGTTTTGTATTCTTCCAGCTTGTTTTCCCAGTCTTTATAGATTAAAAGATTTTTTTCATTACATTTTCCAAAGATTTCCTTTGTTTCCCCTGGTATATAAAATGAAGGTTCAAGAGGCCAGCCAATGTTTTCCTTTGTCAGTTTTACTTCTTCTTCTCCTAAAGGCTCGCCGTGTGCAGATGCCGAGTCCTGTTTATTAGGAGATCCTTTTGCGATATTAGTTCTGCCTATAATTAAGGTTGGCTTATTTTTTTCTTTTTGTCCTGATTCAATCGCCTCTGCAATTTCCCGAAGATTATACGGGTCAATTTTTATTACTTGCCAGTCATATGCTTCAAAGCGTTTTCCTACATCTTCACTAAAGGTAAGAGAAGTATCTCCTTCAATAGTAATGTGATTGTCATCATAGAAGTATATAATATTTCCGAGTCCAAGATGCCCTGCAAAAGACGCTGCTTCTGCGCTAATACCTTCCATTAGATCCCCATCGGTTACTATGCCGTAAACATAGGAATCAAAGAGTTTAATATGGTCTGTATTAAACCTGTTTTCAAAGATTTTTGCCGATATTGCCATACCAACTCCATTTGCAAATCCCTGCCCAAGAGGACCGGTTGTTGTCTCAACTCCTGGTGTCATCCCATATTCAGGATGTCCCGGAGTCTTACTATCCCACTGCCTGAAATTTTTAAGTTCTTCAAGTGATAAGTCAAACCCGCTCAAATGAAGCAATGAGTAAAGAAGCATTGAACCATGTCCGCCGGAAAGAACAAATCTATCTCTATTTATCCACGTAATATCTTTGGGATTATATCTTAAAAATCTGGTCCAGACTACATATGCATAATCCGCAACTCCCATTGGAAGCCCAGGGTGCCCTGAATTGGCTTTTTGTACAGCATCTACTGAGAGCATTTTTATTGTATTTATTGAGAGAGTATCTTTTTTATTAAATTGCATTTCTGTCTCCTCGATTTTTGTGTCTAATTGTCTAATTTATAGTGTGTGGTTTTTTATCATAAAAAAAATTTCATGTCAAGAAAATCGCACCCGCTTGAATCACTTCTCGACTTTTTCCAAGTCCTGTTTTGGCTCGCGATGAAAGTCACATGTCAAATAATCCAAACTCATGGGAAACGCCAGTTCTAAGGTCGAAATAAACTGCACTCCCACACGCACTTGCTTAGGTTGACATTCCAGTAAATGTCCACCCCGTTGCCGATCAGATGAAAGAAAATGGAGATGCAGGCCAGGTACACTCAACGAACTAATAAATGAAGGCGTAAAAAACCCTACCAAGGTGCCCACAATGTCTCTAAAAGTAAAAACCTGTTGATCCTTGGCGACTTCCACCAAAGGCCGATAATTCTCCTGCTTCGGCACTGAACGGAGCCGCATATAGGAAAATCGTCCTTCAACCCGAATGGCATAAATAATATTGGACGATGGCAATAGTCTATATAGCCATTCTTGAAATTCAGCATAAGACAATTCTGTTTCAACCTTATCATGACTCAAAGGCTTATAAAAAGTGACACAGGCAAACGGCGTCGATTCTTGTTCGTTAACTTTACGGACGAATCCTTCGGCAGTGATTTGATAAATCTCCCCGTCGAGCATAACCATCTCGCCATCCAACTTGTCAAAGGTGCCTAAACCAAAATCACCGTACTGTTTTATCTGCGTAAAAGGAATTTTTTGTTCATAGAGTCCTTCAACGAGTGCATTCACAGGAGCGCACAGGTAAACACGACTCGTGTCAGGTGTAGCCTGTTCTTTTTTCTTCATTATCCTCTCCTAATTTTTTTGCTCATTTCCCTTTGGATCCGTAACCACTGCCGATGGCAGAAAAGGGGAGGTCTAGTTCCAGTTTCGGCACCAGCTTGGCGATCCAGGCGGTAAAGGTGTTGCTGTTGGGACCTGGAAAGGCCTTGTATTTCGTTTTCCATGGGTAAGCACGGGCAGCCTTGTCGACGGCATCAATCAGTTCGTCTACTCCCGTTCCTCTATGCTCTTTGAGAATCCGTGGTTTCTCGCCATACCAGTAGCGGTCGGGGACGTCCTGGGTAATCCTCAGGACCGGCTGGCCGTGATAACCGCGCCAACCGACCACGTCATACACCGTGTAAGAGGCTTCGCCGGTCCGCTTGGCTGCAATCCAGGTGTGAATGGCAAACCAGCCACGCCAGCCCCAGGCCTTGGCACCGTAGACGTGAAGAACCGCTTCTTTTGTCACGGCAGGGTCGGGTGCGATCCCAGCAGGTTCGCGGCTGGCGGTGCGCCAGTCTTTACCAGAAGAACAGTTCGACAAAATCAATCCCATCAGGACAAAAGCCGGCAGTAGTTTCAAGATTTTCATAAATATATGCTTCACGAAATCACCTTGCAAATCTTAGCAATAAGCAGCTCTAATGCCAGTTTTTGGGGAACTTTACCTGTCTTTATAGCAACCTCTGTTTCAAACAATTTCTTAATATCTTCCATCAGCTCTTCTTTTTGAAATTTTAGACTTTGCTGAGCTATTCTGAATATGAGGTAAGGATGCTGCCCAGAGAGCTTTTTGGAAGCAGAACTATATATCTTCTGATCATAGTATCCTTTTCTGACTATATCAAGAGGAATGTCATCTTTTTCAATAAGTATCTTAATCTGCAATAACAGCCTGATTCTTTTTGTCAGCATAGGCACAATGCTATAGCTAGTGTTTTGAGTACGAGAGAATTCCTCAAGAAGTTTTAAGGCTCTTGGAAGGTTTTTCTCTGCAACTGCATCAGACATAGCAAATGATGCATATTCTATTGATTCAGGGACAAGTATATTTATATCATCCTCTGTAATATTATCTTTGCCATTGCAATAAAGTTCTAATTTGTCGAGTTCATTTATTATTTGCCTGAGATTTACTCCGGTGAAAGACAGTAGATATTCAAAGGCAATTGGAGAGAGCTGTTTAGCGCTCTTCTTTAGTTTTAGCTGTACAAATTCATATAGTTGGTTTCTGTCTGATTTTTTGTTTTCCTTGAAAGAGGAAAATTCAATTACTTCTCCAATTTTTTTATCCGCCTGTTCAGCAGTTAAAATTACATAGGTATTAGCGGGTATGTCATGTTCTATCGTTTCATCAAATCCTTCAGAATTTTTCCCGAGTAGATTTTCACAATCTTTAATCCAGACAACACGTTTAAGTCCGAGTAAAGAAGGAGTCTTTATTGCAGATATAATGCTCTTTATATCTGTGTCTTTCGCATGTACTATTTCCAATCCAAACTCTTTTTTATCTCCAGGTAATAGTATGTTGATAATCTTCTTGGCAGTGTCCTCTACCAGATAACTCTCTCCGCCAAAAATCAGGAATAAATTAGGGGGATCTCCGTTTTTTATTTTTTTGATCAGATTGGATTGTTTACTTAGTCTGTTTTCTAACACTTTCAACCCTTCTGGTATATGAAAAAATTTCATACATCACATGACATGCAAGATAATGCTCTTTACCTATCTGTTTTAACTCAGGAACCTGGCTTTTACATCTATTTTTGGCAATTTTGCATCTCGGATAAAAGCTGCATCCTGAAGATGGCGGTAATGAACTTGATGTTTCCTCTGCAGGTGCCCCGCGAAGCAAAGTATTTGTATAAGGATGCAGCGGCCTTTTGAATATTTCATCGCACGGACCTTGTTCCACTATTTTACCAAGATACATTACGCACACACGATGACTTATGTACTTGATTATGTTTAAGTCATGTGAAATAAAGAGCATAGAAAGGCTGAAGTCAGACTGTAGTTGACTCAGCAGATTTAGTATTTGTGCCTGTATTGAGACATCCAGAGATGAAGTCGGCTCATCAGCAATTATAAGCTCAGAGTTTGCTGCTAAAGCTCTGGCTATGCCAACACGCTGTTTCTGCCCTCCGCTTAGTTGATGGGGATATTTATTTAACATTTTTATGTCTAATCCAACCATCTTTATAAGTCTTTTAATTTCTGGCAACATATTCTTTTTACTTAATGACCTATTTATTAGTAATGGCTCGCGAAGTGTCTGGTTTATGTTCATTCTTGGATTTAGAGAGTTTACAGGGTCCTGAAATATCAGTTGCGGGTTAACGCTTTTATCTCCAAGATATTCTATAGTTCCTTTATCAGGCGGAATAAGCCCTGTTATTAGCTTTCCAACGGTGCTTTTACCGCACCCGCTTTCTCCAACAAGTCCAAGTATTTCTCCTCGCCCAATATAAAAACTCACACCATCAACAGCTTTTACTACATATGAATGCTTAGCCCAAAGACTTGTTTTCCGCGAGAAATATTTCTCTACATCCTTTATAACTAAAATTTCTTGTTTCATCTTTATCTCTTCAAACATCTAACAAAATGTTGTTTCTCAACTTCAAACAATCCGGGTTTGGCTTTTTTGCATATTCTATCAGCTTCTCTGCATCTTGGATGAAACCTGCATCCTGTGGGAAATTCAGCCGGATTTGGCACAGAGCCCGGAATAACTTCCAGTTTACCTTTTTCTTTTTTTAAGTTTGGCACAGACTTTAGAAGAGCTTCTGTATAAGGATGTAGAGGGCAGGCAAAAATTTGTTTTACATCTGCCTCTTCTACAATTTCTCCTCCATACATTACTACAACTCGCTGGGCAACTTGAGCCACTATGCTCAAATCATGAGTTATTAATAAAATTGACATATTGAGTTTCCTCTGCAGAGTTTTTAGCAGGGAAAGTATTTGTGCCTGAATAGTAACATCCAGAGCAGTTGTTGGTTCGTCTGCGATCAGGAGCTGTGGCTTTGTAATTAGAGCCATAGCAATCATTACTCTCTGCTGCATACCTCCGCTGAGTTGATGCGGGTATGTATTAAATATTCTTTGCTGATCCGGGAGCCCGACAGTTTTTAAGATATCAATTGTGTCTCTGTATGCCTGAGCTTTCGGAGTAGATTTGTGTGTGAAGATAGCTTCCAGAATTTGATTTCCAATAGTAAGAGTTGGATTAAGGCATGAGAGAGGTTCTTGAAATATCATGGATATGTTATTGCCTCTTATTTTTCTCAACTGCTTATTCCCTAATTCCAGAAGATCTGTATCATTGAAGTTTATCTTTCCTCCTACAATCTTTCCTGGGGGAGAGATGAGCTTTAGTATTGAGAGAGCAGTTGTACTCTTGCCGCATCCACTCTCACCAACAATCGCTACAATCTCTTTGGCCCGAATAGAAAAGCTTACATCATCAACAGCTTTAAGAATCTGTTCTTCCATGTAAAAATATGTCTTTAGATTTTGAATATCCAGTAAATTCTTCATAAAACTATGATTTGTTTTGTATAATAGTGACTACTTCCTTTATGCTCTCAGGTGATGTTGATGCTCCAGCGCTTATTCCAATCTTCTCCTTGTCCTGCAGCCATATAAAGTTTATATCATGGGCTGTCTCTATATGATAGGTTGTTACACCTGTTTCTTTGCTGACTTCAACTAATCGTTTTGTGTTTGCACTGTTATAGCCCCCAATCACTATCATCACATCAGAGCGTTTTGCCAGCTTCTTGGCAGCGTTTTGTTTTATTATGGTGGTTTCACATATTGTATTGTATATTCTTAATTCATTAGAGTAGGGAAGCACAGCTAAGGATATCTGTCTAAGGTTCCATATCCCCTGGGTTGTCTGTGAAACTATACCGATTTTTTTCTCCCTCTCGAGTCTTTTAATATCAATTTCAAATTTGTCCTCAACAACCTGAAAGTTGGTTCCACAGAAACCTACGATGCCTTTTGTTTCAGCATGATTTTTGTCTCCTATAATGACGATATGGTATTTATCTTTCTTTAGCTGTTCAGCATATTTCTGCGCTTTCCTGACTAACGGACATGTAGCGTCAATAATTTTCAGACCTTTTTTATAGGCTTTTTTAATCAGTTCTGGTTCAAGTCCATGTGCAGGGATGACTAAAATCCCTTCTTTTATGATTGAAATATCTTTAACTATTTTTAGCCCTCTAGCCATGAGATTCTTTACTACCTGCGGGTTATGAATTATTGGGCCCATGCAGTAAATATTCTTTTCTTTCTTAAGGGTCTGTTCAACTATTTTAATAGCTCTTTTTACACCAAAACAGAACCCAGAATGGTTTGCTACTTCAATTTTCATTTTAATATCTTTCAAATAAACTGTATTATATCAGAATAAGTTCTAAAGTGTAAAATTTGGAGGGACAAAATTATGAAGCTTGAGGATAATCATAAGTGTTTTGTATGCGGCAAGAAAAACTCCGACGGATTAAAGATTGATTTCAAGGTTTCAGATAATAAGATTCAGGCAGAGTTTGTCCCTCGCAGTTCTCTTCAAGGTTATACAAACATAGTACATGGCGGTATTATAAGCATGCTTCTGGATGAGGCAATGGGGAAGCTGGCTTTTGAACTCGGAATTAATTGTCTTACAGCTGAAATCAATGTGAGATTTAAAAATCCGGCTTATGTAGGCAAGAAGTATGTTCTAACAGGCGAACTTCTGAAAAAAACTCATAGGATTGTATTTGCAAAAGCAAAAATACAGGATGAGTCAGACTTGCTTATCGCTGAAGCAACAGGCAAGCTTATGGTTGTTTAGGAATCAGAAAATTTCTTGCCATCAATATAAAATTTTGTATAATACACACTGTTCTGTTTTAAACTGAACAGGGCCCATAGCTCAGCCTGGTTAGAGCGCCGGACTCATAATCCGTTGGTCCAAGGTTCAAATCCTTGTGGGCCCACCACCTGCTTTACCGGGATTTATCTAAGTGCAATCGGTTTTCTGAGAATTTCAGACATTATAATGCCTGTTCTAGCGTCAGATATCCCCAATGATAATGCAGATATCTCCTCTTCTGATTCCCAGAAATTGTCTTCAAAATTAACCGCAGGAACTTTTTCTACTTTCTCCTCAACAGGCTTTTTAAATTCTTCTTCATGGATTTCTTCTATATTATCTTCAACAAATTCAGGTTGAAGATAGTCCTCTTCAGGTGCCTGTTCAAACAGCCTATTAATGGATTCCTGAGATTCCTCTTCTTTTACAAGATTGAGTTCCTTGAGAAATCCTCTAACTGCGTCCTGATTTGCCTCATAAACAGGCTCTTTTGGTGCTTGATGAGTTTCCTCAGCGGGCTTTCTTTGAGGGCTATAAGATGTGCGGCTCTGGGTATTTTTCATCTCAGAGAATTTCCTTGCTATCTTTATAACCCAAACGCCAAAGAATATTACAAAGAATAGTATCTTGATTATTGAGCCCATGTTATCACCTTATTCTTTTTTGGATTTTGTTTCCTTTGTACCGTCTGCGATCGAATCTCTCATCCCGGTATCTGCCTGAATATTCTTCATCTTGTAGTAGTCCATAATACCAAGATTTCCCTTTCTGAAAGCGTCTGCCATTGCTTTTGGTACTTCTGCTTCAGCTTCTGTAACCTTTGCTCTCATTTCCACAACTTTAGCTTTCATCTCCTGTTCCAAAGCAACAGCCATAGCACGGCGGCTTTCTGCCTTAGCCTGAGCTATCTGTTTATCTGCCTCAGCCTGTTTTGTCTGAAGTATTGCTCCAATATTATCTCCTACATCAACATCCGCAATATCTATTGAGAGTATTTCAAATGCAGTACCTGAATCAAGCCCTTTCTCCAATACCTTTTTAGATATCATATCCGGATTTTCCAGCACTTTTTTATGTGTTTGTGCAGAACCAATGGTAGTTACAATTCCTTCTCCAACACGTGCAATAATCGTCTCTTCAGTTGCTCCTCCAACAAGTTGCTGGATATTGGTCTTTACAGTAACTCTGGCTTTTGCTCTTAACTGAATTCCGTCCATTGCTACTGCCGCTACAGTTGAAGCTCCCTTACTAGGATCAGGGCAGTCAATTACCTTTGGCATTACACTTGTCTGTACAGCTTCAAGAACATTCCTGCCTGCAAGGTCAATTGCAGTTGCCTTTTTGAAATCAAGCGCTATTTCTGCCTTACTGGCTGATATTAAGGCCTTGACAACACTTTCCACATGGTATGTACCGCTTGCAGGTTTTCCCATTATTGGCTGACCGTCTGAAGCCAGATAATGCGCTTCAAGCTCATCCGAGGATATATCCAGGCCTGCTTTTACAGCCATAATTCTGGTATTCACTATAATGCTGGCTGGAACTCCTCTAAGTCTCATAATAACAAGTTTTATCATACTTACCGGCGCACCTGATACCATTGCTCTAAGCCATAAGCTAAAGAATTTGGCAATAGTTATTACAAGCAAAACAGCTACCGCTATGAGTATAAACATTAATACTTTCATCTCTTTTTCTCCTTTTCGGTTATTGATTTTAGATTTTTCTTACAACAATTTTCTTCCCGCTGACCATCACCACCTTTACTTTTTCATTTTTCTGTACATATCCTCCTTCCGTTACGACATCAAATTTCTTTCCATTGATTTCAGCCTTTCCCGCAGGTCTCAAGAGGGTCAGAGCAATTCCTTCCTTATCTTTTATATCCTCCAAGTTGTCATGAGAGACGAATCCTTCATTTTTACTCTCTTTTTTAGAGAGAATAACATATTGTCCGAACTTTGTCTTTGGCAAAAACTTTAACGCAAGTATTATTGCTATTCCTGCAAAAACCAGTTCCAGAATCAAAGCATAAAAGCCTAATGAGGGATAATTTTTAAAGCATAGGAATATACTTCCACATATTGCCAGACATCCGCCAAGGCCAAATATCCCTCCTGGAACAAATATCTCAATAAAGATAAATGTTATTCCTGCAATGAACAAAAGAATTATAGTCCACATTTAGTCAGCCTGCCTCCAAGTTTTTACTAAGATTCTGTTTCCCTCAACCTTCTCAACAACAATCTCGGCTCCTTCTTCAATAAAATCTCCGTCAGTCATTACGCTCCATAGTTTATCGTCTATCATTGCCTTGCCTGCCGGTCTGAGGTTTGTATGAGCAACCCCTCTCTTTCCAACCAGAGTATGCATCTCAGTAGATGAAGCGTTAAATCCGTTTTTCTGTTTTTCTGAGGCAGACAGAGCAAGCTGACTCCATAATCCTTTACTCTTGGGAAGATATTTTAACAGCAGAGCAAATACTGTTCCTGAGGCTAAAATTGCACCACTGATTGTATAAAGAGCATTGTTTAATAAATTAAATTCCCAGGAGAATTTGGGTATGGGCTGTTTTACAAGCGCGAGATATATTCCTGCCAGAATACAGAGCAGTCCGCCTGAGCCAACAAATCCAAATCCAGGTGTTATAAATAATTCAGTAAATAACAGCACAACCCCTATAATGAATAGAACTATATCCATAATATTTGCAAGTCCCACAATATAATGGCCCCAGAAAAACAATACCAAAAATACTACGCTTATAGTTCCCCCAACTCCCCATCCAGGCGTTTTTATTTCAAACAGTAGTCCTAAGAATCCAAGTGTTAAAAGTAATGAGCTCACAATAGGATGTGTTAGAAATCTGACAACATGTTCTGCCCAGTTAGTACGAGTTTTTTTGATACTAAATTTATCCAGATTAAATAACCTCAATATCTCTTTAATGGACTTTGCCTCGTTTTTTGCAAGACCTATCTTTACAGCTTCAGAACCTGTGAGTGTAAGTAATTTACCTTTTTGTATTATCTTCTTAACTTCAATGTCCTGATCAACCATTGCCTCTGCTAATTCTGTGGAATGATTGTTCTGTTCCGCTGCTGCTCTGAATGCTGAGCGCACAAAGGATATTTCTTTCTCACCTGTTTTTTCCTGACTCATACCAGCAAAACCAATTTTAACAGGAGAGGCTGCGCCTATCATACTGCCAGGGGCAACAATTATATGTTTACAAGATAATGCAATAAGCGCCCCTGCGGATATTGCTCTTGGATTCACATACGCGATAGTAAGCATCTTGAGATTCGAGAGAGAGTCTTTTATATCTACGGCTGCATCAACCCTGCCTCCGTATGTCTCAATATCCAGAATTACTGCCTTAGCACCTGCTTTTTCTGCTTCCTGAACTGAACGTTTAACAAAGCTTGCAAGTCCCAGATCAATTATCCCATGAACAGGGATAACATAGACATCCCCGTCTTCAGCATGTAAAAATTGATGATATGGGCATATTAAAGTAATAAATAGCAATAATAAGATAAAACTTGGTTTAAATTTCCTCATTCCTATTCTATCCTTTAATATCTCTCAGGTCTCTAAACATCAGAACATAAACCGCTGAGGAGGTTATCATTACTAAACCTGCTGGTATTTGTAAAAGTGGAGTACAAAGTCTATAAGAAAGTTTCAAGCCAAATTTTAATATGGCAAACAGAATACCAAATGGTACATATATACATATTCCATATACGATTCCGCATACAAGCGGCGCACCAAGCACATACCACCAATTGCCTTTTACAAGCTGTTTACTCCTTTTTAGAGCAGCGATACCTCCAATTCCTTCAATTATGCGCACATAACCAGCGAGAGAGAACCATACAGCAAATATAATTCCAGGGATAATTAATAGTAAAAGTCCTCCAGCTACTGCCATGAATACGAGAGCACTTACCCACAAATATGGGAAGAATTTCTTGAAACCTGTTTTGTAGGATTCTTTAATATCTGCAGGACTGCCTTCAAGAATATTATTTATTGCAAAAATTAATCCTATGGCAGTAATCAGTGAGATGATAATTGTTACGGGGAATGTTAATGCTCTAAAAATAACTGATAAATATCCCATTCCAGTTGCAACTACCAGATAAAGGGCAACGATTCCGAGAAGAGTTGCTATATTGTTCTTTATTACTGACCAGCTTATTTTCAGTAGTTCTCCAATTCCCATGAGCTCTTTTGTCTGTGTAGTTTCTTGAGGCTCTACAGGCGGAGCAGTCTCTCCTTCCACAGTAGGAAAAGCATTTTTAAGTTCACCTACTGAGGATGCTGCAACCCAATCCTCCATGCCCGGTCCTTTGATAAGATCTAAAGGCTGGACTCTTTTCTCCGCGATCCATTTCTTAAGGGTCTCTAAGTCTACAGGCCCATACTCTTTACCATCATGCGCTTTTACATACCACTGCGAGGAACTTTCATTGTTCATAACATTTTCTCCCTTATTTTCTAAAATTAAGCATATAGCATAGTCCTCATAACTTACAAGATAAAAACCATTTCAAAACATCAAATCTCTAAAATCTCAAGTGCTTTTTGGGCATCTTCTTCTTTAACTAATAATCGCGTTCCACCAGTGACCAGTGATAAACTAGGGTAAATACCGCCACAATCATCAGTAGAAACAATAGCTTCAATATCGCCGTCTTCAAGGAAACTCTTTGCAAGCTCAGCTTCTATTCTATTATTATAATTTTTAATACAAATTAAATCTGCCATTTTCTATTCCCTCTTTTTCTAAGAGAGGGTTGAGTTATATAAATTTGTTTCCCAATACTATTATTTGGAGGGTTAGATTGGTATAGATTCCTGCAACTGCATCATCAAGCATTACTCCCCAGCCATGAGGGAGTTTCTCTGCCATCTTAGCAGGAAATGGTTTAAGAATGTCGAATATACGGAATAGTATGAAGCCTGTTATAATATAAAATGGACAAAAAGGTACCATTGCCAATGCTATGAGAATTCCAAAGACCTCATCAAGTACAAATTTTCTGCAGTCTTTTTTCCCAAATGCTTCTTCTGCTTTTTTACCAATAAGAATTCCTGTAATAAATAATAGACCAAGTATCAGAAAATATAATCCTGAGGAATAATGGCGAGATAGAATCCAATACAAGCCCAATCCTGCTAAACTACCAATAGTTCCGGGAGCGTATGGCGAATATCCAATAAAGAAAAAAGATGATATTAGTCTAATCAAATTTTTCATTGATGAGAAGCTTCTCTAATAAGATCTTTGTGCTCAATCATATACCCAATACCAGAGATGACAGAGAAGATCACTACAATACCCATGATCCATGTTAGGAGAGAGTGCATCCAAATATCCAGTGGTTTAGCATGCCATAGGACATTTTCCCATGAATTAAACACTATCATAGTATCTCTGATGCAAAGAGCAATAAGTGTTATTATTATAGCTGTAATCTGAGAGATAGTTTTATGCTTACCAAGTAGTCCTGCAGTTATTATAATACCTTTCATAGCTGCCAGATTGCGAAGGCCTGTAATGATAAATTCTCTACTTATTATTATAACAACCATCCATGAGGGAAAGAGTTCCATGCCAATGAACACAATAAGAGCAGACGTTACAAGTAATTTATCAGCAACAGGGTCCATTAATTTGCCAAAATTGGTTATCTTCTTTTCCCTGCGAGCAATAACCCCATCAAAAAAGTCAGTAAGGGATGCCAGAATAAAGATAAGCAATGCTAGATATTTACCAACCGCAATGTGGGTTAAGTCATTAGAAACATGGTTTATCAACAGGGCAATAATAAGAAATGGAATAGCCAGTATACGTATGAATGTTAATTTATTCGGCATGTTCATTATGGTTTTTTTATCCCCTCTTTAGTTACAATAACCCCTTTAAAAACCTCTCCTTTTTTACCAAGGATAGGCATTTTTTTGCCATTCAACTCTATTACAACACCCCCTGCATTTCCTATCCTGAAAAGGAATTTCTCTTTGGCATACCATACTTTTTCATCTCCCTTATGTAATGTGCCGCCAAATAATTTTTTGCCGTCAGCAAGGATTCTAACCCATGTTTTGTCTATTGCTGTGAATTTTAATTCCAGCAGCTCGCTTTCGCTTTTAACATATTTATCAAGAGCAGATTGATTTTTTATGGCGAAAATATCTTTTTCATCGGATATGCCAGTATTTACAGAAGCAGGTTTTTTATTTATGGTTTTCTCACTAATTATGAGGCTGGTATCGTCTGTTACTAATGGTGAATCAGCTATATCTGGAGCAGAATAATCACGCGTTTCTTCAAGCGTAATTCTGTCAACAGTATTAACAAAATGTCTAACTGTAGAAATGATTGCTATGAATAATGCTAAAATTAATACTGCAGCGGAGAGAAACAATAGCTTCTTTTTTGTTTTCCCGTCCGGATTTTTTTCTCTATAGCTTTGAGAAGGTTTGGAGCATTGCTCATACTGCGTTAAGAGTTTTTCTGTATCTAAGCCAAGAAAGCTTGTATATCCTCTTAAAAATATTCTTGCATATTCCGGGGATGGCAGACTGTCAGCAGTGTCATTCTCCAATGCTCTAAGGTATGAAGGACTTATTTTTATTTGTGTATATACATCTTGAAGCCTTAATTTTTTTTCAAGCCTTGCTTTTTTTAAGACTTTGCCAATAGATTCCATGATTTCTTAAAATTTCCTTAGTTGTTTTAATAATTTGTTTATTTTGGACTTAATAAGCACTCTATCATCCTTAAATATTCTGTATTGTTCTTTAATATAATCTGATATTTTACTTGATTCTTCCAATTTCTTATATCTCTTATCCAACTCAAAAAGTTGCACCTGAAGAGAATTAACACTTTCCCTCAGAGTATCTCTTTCGCTTTTTATCTCCTGTATCTTTTGAAGTCTTTCCTGGATTTTTTGATCTAAAACTTCTAATTTCTCGCCCAGCATTTTCCTACTTTCTTAAAGTAATATCTAATTGTGATATAAGCTTACGCTCTATCCTTGAATGCGCCTGATTTACTTCCTCATCAGTAAGCGTTCTCTTATTGGAACGATAGCAAATTGAATAGGCCATACTTTTGTGTTCAGAGAGAATTTGTTTGCCGCGATATATATCAAATAGTTTTATGTCTTCAACAATCTCTCCACCAGCTTTCCACATTATGTTCATAATATCAGCATTAGATACGTTTTCTTTAATAGTAAAAGCTATGTCGCGCTCACTGGCCGGGTATTTGGGAACTGCTTTAAAAACAGGGGATAGGTTTATGTATTTTGATAAATTAGAGAACCCAATCTCAAGAAGAAACACCTTTTCATCAATGTTGTATTTCTCTAATACATTACCGCTAATTTCTCCTATTATGCCTATATTACGTCCCTGGATATCTATGCTTGCTGAGCAATCAGAAGTAAATACTCGGTGCTTTTTATAGTATAGGCAATGGTCTTCAATCCCAAGTCTATACAAGATTGTTTCTAATATTCCCTTGATGTCAAAGAAAGAAACGTTTCCCACAATCCCACAGCATAGGTATGTTTTTTCATGATATGAAGAATTATTTTCAAAGAATACCTGCCCAAGTTCATATAATTTAATTTCAGAAAGAGACCTGTTTAAGTTTCTCTTAATTACACTCAGCATCTCAGGTATTAGGCTTGTTCTCATTATATTTTGGTCATCTCCCAGAGGATTAGTAATTTTTACTCCATCAGAAGACAGCCCCGTTTTATCTAGGTTTTCTGAGTTGGTAAAACTTGAGGTGTATATCTCGGCCATGCCACATGAAGACAGTATGTTCTTCAGAGCATCTGTTTGCTTTTCAAACTCTCCTTTGCCACATGAACTGGTTTGTCCTCGAGGCATTGTTGTATCAATGTTATTGTATCCATAGATGCGGGCAATTTCTTCAATCAGGTCTATTTCTCGCCTAATATCCCGCCGATATGTAGGAACCAGTACCCTGATATTATTTAAACTATCCTGTTTGATTTCAAAACCCAGGTTTAGTATTATGCACTTTAACTTGTTTTTAGGTATGTCAATACCTAAGATTCGTTTTATTTGCTGGATTCTAAGTTGTATGTTTTGCTTATTGAATTTCTTTGGATAGATGTCTACAATCTCTCTTACTGATTTTCCATGTGCGGTCTTTTCTATGAGATAGGCCGCTCTATTAAGCGCAGATACAACTCCATTTGGATCCACGCCTCTTTCAAAACGATACGATGATTCTGAAGATAACTCTAATGTTTTAGACGTCTTTCTTATGCACCCGGCATGAAAACAAGCGCTTTCTAGAAATATATCTGTTGTTTGCTTATCTATCTCGGAACCAATGCCTCCCATAATACCTGCAATGGCAATAGGAGCTTTCTCATCTGCTATAACCAGCATATCCCGAGAGAGCTGTCTTTTGCTCTCATCCAGAGCAACAATAGACTCATTTTGTCTTGCCCTTCTTATAGTAATTTGTTTACCTGATATTTTGTTGTAATCAAATGCATGAAGAGGCTGCCCTGTTTCCATCAAAACATAGTTTGTTATATCAACAATATTATTTATAGGACGGATATTAACTGCTTTTAACCTATTTGCAAGCCATGATGGAGAAGGCTCTATTTTAACATTGCGAATTATTCTTCCAGCATACCTGGAGCATAGGGAAGTATCCTTTATTGATACGTCTATTAATTTTTCGATTTCTTTATTCGCACTGCATTTTTTTAGTGCCTGAGGATATTTAACATGTTTGTTTGTCAGTGTCTCAATCTCTCTTGCTATACCAATTATGCTTAAACAGTCTCCTCTGTTTGCTGTAACTTCTATATCTAATACAAATTCATTAAGATTTGACAGCCTTTGTATGTCAGCAACTTCCAATCCTGACATGGTTAATTTTTCTGCAATTTCTTCAAGGGATAATTTTATGTCTATATATTCCTTCAACCAATTATAAGGGACCTTCATTACGCCTCCGCTAAAACTGTCTTAAAAATCTTAGATCGTTTTCAAAAAACATTCGTATATCATGAATGTGGTATTTTATCATAGCAATTCTCTCAATACCCATGCCAAATGCAAATCCGCTATACTTTTCTGCATCGTAGTGCACCATTTTGAATACTTCTGGATCCACCATACCCGCGCCTCCTATTTCAAGCCATCCTGTATTTTTGCATATTCTGCACCCTTTGCCTTTGCAATTAACACATGAAAAAGCATATTCTGCGCTTGGTTCAGTAAAAGGGAAAAAGTCAGGTCTAAATCTGATTTTTGTCTGCCTGCCAAATAGCTGTCTTGCAAATACTTCCAGAACGCCCTTCAAGTCTCCAAACGTGATATTTGTATCTACAGCCAATCCTTCCACTTGATGAAATATTGGAGAGTGTGTAGCATCAGTTGCGTCTCTTCTGAAGCATCTGCCAGGAGCAATTACTCTTACAGGAGGTTTTTGTTTTTCCATAACGCGAATCTGAACCGGGGATGTATGTGTGCGCAGTAAGATTTTGTCTGTTATGTAAAATGAATCATGTTCATCTCTGGCTGGATGATCTTCCGGTGTATTAAGCGCTTCAAAATTGTAGTATTCTGTTTCTATTTCAGGACCTGTTACTGTCTCAAAACCCAAGCCAAAGAAAATCTCTTTGATTTCTTGAGTGATAAGTGTAAGGGGATGTTTAGTGCCAATTAAAGGACTGATTCCTGGGAGAGATATGTCTAATTTTGCTTCAGTTCTTTTTACTGAGTTAATACTGGCAAGCTCCTCGCTAATCCTAGCACTTATATTAGTTTTTAAATTATTTAACAATCTGCCAAATACTGGTTTTTCATCATTTGATAATGCTGAAACTTGTTTTAACAGAGATGTGAGAACCCCTTTCCTTCCGATGTATTTTACTCTTATTTCTTCCAAATGCTCAGGAAGAGAAATGTTCTTAATTTCAAAATTGAACTTTTCTTCTATCTCTTTAATCTTTGCTTTCAATATTCGTCTCCATATACGCAAAAACGTCTGCCAATTCTAGCACCTTGAGAGATTTTGTCAACGGTCTGCGCAACCAATGTTTGATTTTTCGCTGTAGGCAGTATGGTCTTATGAATGAATGTTTTTATCCTTACTCTAATTCTTCTAACAACCTTCGAATATAAGCGATGTCCTGCTTTGCAAACAATTCTCGATCGCCTTGTCTTGGAGCTTCAACACAAACTGGACCTTGATATTTTTTTCCCTTAAGAATACGCAGAAATTCACGGTTATTGACAATCCCGTCTCCAAGACCACAGGCTATGAAACTGTTGTACGGTGTGTTTCGAAGACGAAATATGTTTTTTAGATGTACATAATATAGTCTGTTAGCACATATGTTAACGGTTTCGGAAAGTGAAACAGGTTTTGGAAAGCAGGCGATATTTGCGTAATCCAGATTAATTCCCACACTTTCCCTATCAATCATGTCAACAAGTTTTTTTGCGGATTCAGGAATGTCGTGAATATAATTCATATGTGTTTCAAAAGCAAATCGAAATCCCAGCTCTGAAGCAAGATCGCCAAGCGTTTTAAATCCTTCTGCTGCCCATTTCCACTGGTCAGGAGTGGCAATTGCAGAACCTTGCTTGTCGTACTTGTAGCTTGGTTCAGCTTTTGTAGAGAGTGGTCCAGCCATTGTATTACAAACAGTAAGTTTAAACCGCTCACTAGCCATCTTAAAAAAGATTATACACTCTTCAGTTTCCTTTTCCCGCACTTTATCATCAGCTGACATGAAATTTGCCCCGGGACCGCCAAAAAGGACATGCTTAAGCCCTGTCTTTTGGACAGCTTCAGCAATTGAGTTTAGATATTGTTCGGATGTTTCATCAACTTTTGAACGTTTGCGCCGGAACTCGATGCCGTCATACCCCCATTCAACTGCCTTTTTACACATTTCAGGGATGGACTGTCCCTGCTCAACATAATTGACGTGCAAAATTATTGGATTTTTCATTTCGCTCCTTTCATCCTATTATTTTCTTTTTTAGATGCTTTTTTGATGATAATATAACAATATGAAGAATATGTCTAAACAAAAGGTATTAAAAACTATTCAGGATTACAGAATGATTTCCAAGAGAGACTGTTTACTTGTTGGCGTTTCTGGAGGTCCAGATTCTGTAGCTCTTTTGTATCTTCTCATGGAACTCAGGGATAACTACAATCTTCAGCTTTATGTAGTTCACTTAAATCATATGCTTAGAGGAAATGAATCCGATGAAGATGCTGGATATGTGAGAAGGTTGTCAAAAAAATTGAAACTCCCTGTTTTTATTGGAAAGAAGGATGTAAGAAAATTTGCAAAAGCAAACAAGCTATCCTTGGAAGAAGCTGCCAGAATTCAGAGATATGAATTTTATAAACAAATAGCAGATAAATTAAATATAAGAAAAATCGCTCTAGGCCACACTGCAGATGACAATGCTGAAACTGTGCTCATGAGACTGCTAAGAGGAGCAGGAGAACAGGGGCTAATAGGTATTTATCCTGTCAGACATATTGGTAATCTAAAAGTTATTCGTCCATTACTGAATATTTATAGAAGAGAGATTGAATCGTTTCTGAAAGAGAAAAAAATCAGTGCGCGTACTGATTCCTCTAATGCTGATAATAAATTTCTCAGGAATAAAGTCAGATTAGAACTAATTCCCCTTTTAGAAGAAAACTATAACCAAAACATAAAGCAGGTGTTAATTAATACTGCTGATATTTTAAGAGAAGACAATGAATATCTAGAAGAGATTACAAAGAAATTTTATAGCCAGGCTGTCTTGAAGCAGGGAAAAAAGGGGGAATTCAGCGATGCAAATGATGAAAGTATACATTTAAGCATTAAAAAAATCGAAGATTTTCCTTTAGCAATTCAGAGAAGAGTTCTTAGATATGGGATTAAAGAGCTGCCTGGAACTCTAAGGCAGATTACATATCAACATTGGAACGAAGTATTAAAGCTGCTAAACAGTAATCTAGCTTATGGGCATATAGATCTACCTAATGGATTAGTAGTAGAACGGCTGCGCAGGGAGTTAGTTATTCGCAGAGGCAAGGCACAGAATATATGCAGAATAATCTATCCTGTTAAGATTCCCGGGGAAACTATTGTTCCTGAGTTTGGAGTAAAACTAATCTGCGCAATTTCCAAGAGAAGAAGTAATTTCAAATTCTCTACGCAGAATCCATATCAAGAGAGTTTTGATTATGATAAAGTTAAAAAACCTGTTTTTATAAGAACTCGGAAAGAGGGAGACACATTTCAGCCATTAGGAATGAAGGGAAAAAAGAAGATAAAAGATTTTCTTATAGACCAAAAGATTCCTCAGCCTGAAAAAAACAAGGTACTGCTTCTAACTGATAAAACTGATATTATCTGGTTGATAGGCTTAAGAATTAGCGAGAGGTTTAAAGTGACTGCAAAGACAAAACAAGTTTTGAAAGTGAATATTTCCACTTTGGCTTGACCCTAGAATCGCTATTGGAAATAAATTGGTGTGGAAAGATATTGAAAAAGCCTCGTTGGCAAGCGATAATAGGACTCACAAAACTAAAACAACCACTTAACCAACGAGGTGAAACAATGGTACAACAAACAGTAC